>CALZMV010000070.1 GCA_945788655.1 uncultured Clostridia bacterium
TGTACTGGTTCTTTTGTCTTTTATCAGCATACTGTATCGGGAGGAAAATATCAAGACATTCTGTGAATTTTCATTTTTGCTTGTTTTTTGTATAAAATTAAAAATCCAGCTTGCGTTGTTAACTCGCACACGCCGGATTTTTTTATATTTTTTATATTTTTGCAAAGTAAAGGCTAATAACACTGACAACTGTTGTCGCCTCAGTATATCAGCATACATATAAGATGTGCTGCTACTCCTGCGCATAAACCACCTATTGTGTGACTGATAATAGCATGTCCCGTCAGTTCTCGATAATGCAGTGAATCCATCATAGCTACATGCGTGCTTAGATATCCACTCCAGCACATACACATTGCTGTGAACACCGCTATGTCATTGGATGTGGCCATACCGTTGGCAACAAGCCCTGGTACAAGACCGATAGCTGCTCCCGCAGCTCCCAATGCTGTAATTGGTACTGCAATGTCTTCAGCAGCCGAAAAGCCAAATAATGGAGATAAAATAAAATTGATTTTATCCGCTATCCACGGCAGAAAACCTATTCCTTCATAAGCTTCCCCCGTAAATGTACCATCCACACTCGCTCCATTTGTAAGCATCATAATAAATGTGCAAATAACGAGTACCCCTGGAATAATTGCGAATCCTGTGCTTACTCCGCTCTTCCCGCCTTCCAGCATCGCCTCAATGAACCTGCTCCCAACACTTCCGGAACGCACTACCCTCTCATTGAGAGATATACCGCCAATTTCACCATCGCTGCAAGCATTTTCTTCGGTATTGAAAAGTTTTTTTGTTTTAAGCAGCATTAACCTGACACTCACTATGCTTCCTACAATTGCACCAAGATTTCCAATTAGAGCCGCTCCTACAAAATTTCCGCCCATAGGGTTTTTGATTCCTGCCATAAATGCAGTGATAATGAGACCCATACCAAATGCAGTACCGATATTTGTCAGCGCCGGCAGCTGATATTCCTTAAAATACCTTCTGAAATTCTTATCATCAGCCAGTGTGAGTATCGCCGGATTGTCGGATAAATATGTTGTTAATACTCCAACTATACTTGCTCCCGGAAGCCCGTACAAAGGCTTCATCAAGGGCGACAGTATCTTATTCACTGCAGCAATAACCCCAAACTCAGTGAGAAGCCCCGCTAAGGCACCTGCCACTACCGCAATGGCCATTATGTACAGCACTGTGTCCATCAGCAAACTATATGCGGTATTCATCATCGTATTAAGCATATTAACCGCTCCCATCTTGCTTCCAAGGGCTGTAAAAATAACAGCAAATAATCCTACAAAAATCAGCGTCTCTAAGCTGAAAGCTTTCTTAGTAATTTTTATCTCCATCTTATCGTTTACATTTTCTGTCATGGTTATCCCTCGGCATTTTTTATCTTTCAATCATTTTAATAAGCCCTTTCAGCGCCTCAATATATATCAATGTCATTTTTTTTAGACTATCTATAGAAAGGAACTCATTAGGTTCGTGTGCTAGCTCTTCTTCGTAAGGGAACAGCGGTCCAAAAGCCACTGCGTTAGGAAGTGTTCTAGCATATGTAGCTCCTCCTAAAGATATAGGCTCGGATTCATAATCGCCGCTGACCAGACTGTATGCGTCCATAAGAACATTTATAAAATCCGAGTTCCCATCCACATACAAGGACGCCATTTCGCTCTTAATTGTCATCTCCATGCCGGCCTCTGCACATGTAAGAGCCATTGCCCCTACCACTTGCTCTTTCTCTAATGTAGCAGGATATCTTACACTGGTTCCAAAGTTTATACGTCCATCTTTAAGTTCTATTGTTCCAACATTAAATGTCAACTTTCCTGACACTTCATCTTCAAAGCCGCACCCAAACTTTTCTCCATTGTACGTCATGCCTATATATTTGTTATATATCTCATACACCGGCTCTATACCTGTATTTTTCCCTACTTGCTCAAGGGCTGCCATAAGAACACTTACAGCGTTAACACCCTTCTCAGGTGACATTGCATGGGTGCCCTTTCCCTGCACCATAAGCTCCACCCTTTTTCCATCTTTCTTGGCATATACTCTGTCAATCGCCTCAAATTTAGCAACAAGTTCATTTGCTAGATCTTCTGTCTCGCATTCCAGATTGCAGTATGCCTTACTAGGCACTATATTTCTGGCGGTACCACCATAAAGCCTTTCCACTTTTACAACAGCCGGAGTATTTTCTTTTAATCCATATGAAAAATCCACATCCAGCAAGCCTTTTTCGCAGTTTATAATAGGAAAGTTTCCATCAGGTACGATAGAATAATCCGGCATTCTCTCTGCTGTACGGTTATAATGTTCAATGCATCCCCAATTTTCTTCTTCATCAGTTCCTGCAATCATTCTTAACGCAACACCTTCCGGAATCATTCCTTCATCTGAAAGATATTTCATGGCATATAGGCACGATACCATTGGACCTTTATCATCCATAGTTCCTCTTCCGTACATTTTACCATCCACAATTTTCATTTCAAAAGGCTCGGACTTCCATCCATCCCCTGCGTGAACCACATCCAGATGTCCGAGAATTCCTATAATTTTTTCTCCTTTGCCAACAGTAACCTCCCCAGCAAATCCGTCGTAGTTTTTAGTACTCATTCCCATTGCTGCAGCCTTGTCGAGGAGGCAGTCAAGAGCTTCAAATATAGCTTCTCCAAAGGGTTTTCCGCTGCATGCTGTTTCCTCATCTAAAACGCTAGGTATATTCACCAATTCCTTTATATCTTCAACCATCTTGTCTTCATTATTGTTTATGTACTCAATAGCTTTCATCATAGTCCTCCTGATCTTTTAATAATATTGTGCTTATTATAGAGCATATATTTGTGTATTTCGTTGTAATAATTTCAAAAAAAAGCATTCCATTTTGAAATGCTTTTAAGGCGAAGTTACCTTTATATAAACTATAATAATGTAACAAAACTTTTTAACGAGGAGGCTCAGAAATGTTAGAATTTGAATTACAAAAAGCTGCCGATAAGTTAGTTCGCGAGGTTTTCGGCGTAAAGGAAAAAGAAACCGTTGTCATTACTGCAGATACAAAGTCTGATCCGGTTCTTATCAATGCTGTTGCAGCTGCCGTTCACAGCGTTGGGGGATTCCCTACAGTAATCACTATCGCAACTCCAAATGGAGTCGGAAAAGCAGCTGATCCTGATATCCCTGTAGAAGTTCTCACAGCAGCTTTATCGGCTACAGATGTCTGGATTGAATTCAATGAGCAGTGGCTCTTATACTCCACACCTTTTGAAATTGCCATGGAAAAAAATAAGAAGCTCAGATATATGTGTTTAGTTGATTTCTCGCCTGAACTGCTTATCAGAGTTGTGGGTAACGTTGAGTTTAAAGGATTGAAAGAATTCATGGAAGCCTACGGAGTTCGTCAGAGGGAAGTAAAGACGATGAGAGTTACTACCCCTGCAGGGACAGATGTATCGTTTGAGTTAGATCCAAGTCACACGGTTGCAGTTGATTGTGGCAAAGCTGATGTTCCGGGATTCCATATGTGTCCGGGGCAGTTGAATGTCATTCCTAAATTCGGTAGTGTAAACGGAAAAATTGTATTCGACGGAACGATCACACCGCCATTCGGACATGTTCCTTCTGAACCTGTTGCACTGACTGTACAAAACAGCAAAATCGTAAAAATTGAAGGCGGCAGAGAAGCCGGAGAATACGAAAAATTCCTCAAAGAGTTCCAGGACGAAGGAATGTTGAAAATGGCTCACATCGCTTACGGATTTAATCCTGGTGCAAAACTCAGCGGCAATGTAGTCGAAGATGAAAGAGTTTGGGGATGTACAGAATGGGGCATCGGTTATGTAAGTGCACTTGAAGCACCTCCAATCGGGCAGCCTGCCGTTTCACACACAGATGGCATCTGCCTCAATTCTACAATTTACTTCGATGGTGAACTAGTTATGGAAGAAGGCGTTATTGTAGATAAGGAATTAAAAAAACTTGTTCCAAATAAGTAATTGTGTTAGCAAAGCTCCCGGCTACCCAGGCCGGGAGCTTTTATTCACTAAGATACAAATACAACTTATCAATCATACCCGTCCTTCTTGGTTCTGAAGTTGGTTATTTTTTTGCGCGCCAGACACGGTCTTATATGCTCTATAACAAAACCGCAGGTACAGTCCTGCGGTTTGTCATAAGTTTATTGTTTAATGTTGTATAAATCTAAGCTTCTTTATCCTGAGGTCTCTTAATAGTCTTAGCTAAAATAACATATAACACTCCTGATGCGATAATGCCCTGTGCAAAAGGAACACCATAAGGGATAAACTTAATCACAGCGTATCCAACAAGCCAAGAAACTATTCCTATCCAGTTGAATCCATCTGTTACTTTAAAGTTCTCAGGCTTTGCCTTGTTAATAATCCAGTAATCGGCAAGTATAACTCCCATGGTAGGGAGCATTAAATCCCCTAAAACGTACAGGAATTCCTCGAAATATCCGCCGAAGCCAAGAAGTGCGCATATTGTTCCTATAACACCGGAAACCATAGTCGCCATCCCCCTCTTTTCGTCCGAAAGGTTGAACATCATGACTGCGTTAATACCGCCGGAGTAAGCATTTGTCGTATTTGTTGTCCAGGTTGCAGCAATCAGAACCAGCATGCCGAGTACAGGAATTCCAATTTCGCAGAATACGATGGTGATATCATACTGCTGCGCAACCTTTGTCATAATGGCACCAAGAATAATCATTAAGATTCCTGCCGGTGCTACACCGATTGAACTGGAAAGTATGGTATCCTTTCTTGTAGCCTGATATCTAGTTATATCCGATGCAGCCAAGCATCCAGCAGCCATAAAGCTTACTGTCAAAACAACACCATCTACAAAAGACATTGTAATTTCCGCCGGGTCAACATCAAGCTGTGCTGTGCCGTATTTATTAAGAGCCAATATTGTACCTAAAATAGTTATAACAAATAAGGCAGGCACCGCAATCTTATTAAGTTTGTCGAGAGCGTTAATCCCATAAACCGCAGTGACAAGCATTACAATTCCCCATATTACAGATGATACCTGTACAGGAATGTCTATCTTGAAGAACTGTGCCATTAAGTTAGAAAATGCGTTTCCACATACATCCGTCTGTACAGCGAACCATCCAATCATTGAGATGAATATCAATGTACTTATAATAAATCTCGAACCTTTTTTTCCGAAGCCACCCAGTGTTGTTACGCAGGTAGGAACTCCAAGGTCACTTCCAATAATACCCATAAGAGAGAATAAAACTATTACAATAATATAGCCAACCACGCCTGAAATAATTGCAGTTGAGAGCGACATGCACTCAGCCAAAATGCCGCCGAGGAGTAAGCTCGGAACGCAAATCATTATGCCCGCCTGCATAAATGCAACCGATATCCAGCTTTTCCTTTCTTCCATAGGCACTTGAGTTAGAGTAGTCGTTTCCATGGTTTTCTTTTTTGCCTTTTCGTCCATTTTTTAGCCTCCTTAAAAAATTTGCTACTAAATTTTATCTTTTATTAAATAGGCTTTCTTTGTTTTCATTCTAATTTCACTTTAATTTTTTTGTAATTATTTCAACTAAAGTTCTCTCCCGAGCAAAACGCGAAGTTTTGATGCTATGGCAATAGTCTCATTGAATTTAACAGTGTCTTCCTCCATATTTAATGCGCTTTTAACTCTGTTTATCCTATACCTGATAGTATTTTCATGTTGACTCATCATCTCTGCAGTCGTCTTGAATTTCCCCGAGTTTGCAACATAATTCTCCACGGTCAAAATCATTTCTTTCAAATTTTCTCGTCCTATTTTGCTGGACAATGCCGTGACATATGCATCATAGTAATCTTCCGCCTCCTGAGTGTCCCGCATCATTGTCAGTAATTGAATAGTTGACAGTGCATCATAGGTTCTCACTGTCATACGCATAGCCTTTGCTGTTTCCAAAGCACATTTAGCTTCCTCTAAAGCCTTGCCGGCATCTTTCCTTTCAAACATTCTGCTGTATCCTATTATAGGGTTATCAATAAACTCCCTTATCCTTACCGTACACGCATTTAAAGCCGCCGTAAGTCTGCTATCGTCTTCATCACTTATCATAATAATCATGCCGTGTTCCGTTCTAACAAAAATATCATTTTCTTTGCTAAGATAATAATTTTGTATTTCCAACTTGGCTATATCTGAATTAAATTCGCCCTGGATAAAAATGGCCCTTACATATTTCTTTATAGTCGGCTTTATACTGTACAACACTTTCCCTTGTGCTGCATCGCTAAGTTTTTCATACATTATTTTCTCAAGCTTCAATCTATTAATAGTGTTAAAAGTATCAAACGAAAGGTAGCTGTTAATCGTATCAATAATCAATGCATAGGGGTAGTCTTCATGTATAAGTATCACCGGAAAGCATCCTTTGTCGCACATATCTTTGATTTCCGGCGTGATAAGATTAATTCTGTCATCTGTGACCACAAGTAGACCGGCGCAACCGACTTTTAACAGACATTCAAAGTAAAATCTGATTTCCTGTCCATCATGATCATGTCTGAACTGTTCCAAGCATGTAATAAAAAGATCACCTTTATTCAGGACCTTCCTTTCTATTACATCAGGCACGCAAGGACAGTCAAAAACCGATATTTGCTTTACTTTATTTTTTAGGCCTTTTTCCCCTGCAATAACTTTGACATTTGTAAAAATCTCATTTTGTAAAATTTCTTCAACGCTGATGTTCATACCTTCCTCCGTCTTTTATCTTTCGTCAAATATAAGATTGCGATGCCTTTGCATATAAAAATAATTTTTCCTTATTGCTTCATTATAACCTCCAAACAATACACGGTCAATCGCATGCCACGATAATGAAGTCTCCGGCTCAATAAATTCCGCCTTGCATCTTTTTCGCCCTCATTGTATACTCTTAGTATACTTAAT
>CALZMV010000071.1 GCA_945788655.1 uncultured Clostridia bacterium
GGCTCAGGGACTTCAAGGAAAGGAGCCTTAATCTGTCTTGCAATCAGTCGGTCAAGCTGTGACTGCTTTGCGTTTACAGACTTGCCGATGGCCGGATTTACAAGAATTGTGGCTCTCTTTCGAAGGATTTCCACCATCTTTTCAGTTCGCTCAATTTCCTCCTGTTCTTCAAGGCTCTGAAGCTTGAGTCTAAGCTTTTCTTCAAACAGCGTCAGGCGGTATTCAGTGTAGCTGCCTTCGAACTCCTGAAGCTCACCATTTTCAAGGTGCAGAATCTTGTTGAAACAGTGATTAAGAAGATATCTGTTATGGGTCACCACCAGAATTGTGCCTTTGTACTCGTTAATTAGCTTGCACAGACCGTTAAGGTTGGCAAAATCAAGGAAAACATCCGGTTCATCAAGAACCAGCAGGTTCGGTGAAAGGAGCATTTCCTTCATAATCTGCAGCAGCTTATACTCACCGCCGCTTATCTGTGAAATCTTTGTTTCCTCTAAATCTCTCATGCCTGCAATATTAAGCTGCTTTCTTATATTGCTTTCATAATTATCTGCATCCATGGCTTCGCTCAGGTCAAGAAGATTCTGATACTTTTCAAAAGCTGCTTCCATGTCTTCTGCTGTAGCCATTTCTTCACATACTATGGCAATTTCCTGCTGAAGCTTTAGAAATCTCTCGCTTAAAAACTCAAAAACCCTTAAATCCCTGGATTTATCCCTTATGCTGAACTGGCTTGCATAACCTATTCTGCAGCTATCATCTTTAATAATCTTGCCGTCATAGAGATATTTTTCATTATCTATAATCATATCCACCAAAGTTGATTTGCCGCATCCGTTGCTTCCAATGAGCGCGCAATGCTGACCGGTCTCCAGTGTAAATGAAATATCCTTATATAAATCTTTCGCAGGAAAACCATATGACAGTTTTTCTACTCGAATCATCTTTTCTCTCCTTTTTTAATCAGCTCTTTTTTTACTCTAAATAATTTCCTTATTGAAATGGCCTCTGGTGTCAGTTTCACGGTTGAAGAGAGGTTCGTTAAGAGAACCAGCAAGCTTCTTAATGGCAGCCTTTGCCACTTTCAGGACTTCTTCTCCGGACTCAATTGTAAAATTCAGTCTGAAAGCTTCAACACCTTTAATATCGGGCATTTCATCAAGAAGGTTCAGAATCTTGCCGTTAAGTATGGTAGTTGTACAGTCATCATGTGAAACGATAGGGAATGAACCATATTCATCCCTAAGCTCGTAGGACTTGGTCTTGCAGATGCCGCACTGACCCATCTTTTTAAGCGGGCAATACTTGGTGAACAATAGAGGTGCACGGCCGTATACAACCATTTCCAGAGCCGGATAACCGTCGTTTTCCTCATAATATGCTTCAATAAGCTGACCAATCTGCCTCTTGTTCAGCTCATAAGACAAGGTTACCCTCTTGGCACCAAGCTTATGGAGCTGGTAGCAGCTTGAAGCGTTTACAACATTCAGAGAATAATCTGTAACAAAAGGATTGGACTTCATGTAACGGTAAATTCCGCCGTAGCCGCCAATTAGCAGTTCTCCCTCTCTATCCTCATATTCAACCTGATTCCTTCTGATAATATTTTCAAAATAGATTTCTTTTATTCCTGCGCGCTTTGCAGCCTCGTACTGCTCTTTGGTCCTTACGGTTGCCGTAATATATGGCGCTTTGGGTTCAAAATAAAGCTTTTCCTTGGAATCTGGTTCACGCACGCTCCTCTCTTTGCTGCTTAACTTTAACTCGTATAACTTCTCCACGATTTTTCTTCTTGCGCTGTTTAACAGCTTTACCGGAATAAATGCATTATACTCCTCAAACTCTGCATCCTTCAGAGTAAATACCGTATCATTAAGCTTTGAAAGCTGCTTAATCACCTGCTCCTTGGAAGTAGGATTGTTTATGGCCTCTCCCAGAATTTCCTCGCTCTCGTACAGATACTGACAGCCAAGGCCCTCCGCATCGATTACCAGCTTTGAGCCCGGATAAGCATACACCTTAAGTTCCAGCGGGAAGCGCCTGAACTCCTTGTCCAGATTATTTTCAAGCTCCTTGTAGTACAGGTAATCCCTCGTCTTGTAGACCACATCACCTATGGAAAGTCTTTCCTTAATCTTGATATAGCACACATCATCAGCCTTATTGATAAGGTTGCCGGACTTATCGTATAGTCTCACCACAGAAAGATTTACATCTTCGTTTTCGTGGTCAATCCTTATAATATCGTTCTGGTTTATGGTCTTAGTAAGAGATATTTCGTACATACCGCCTGTATATCTGGTAACCCTGCCGATTTCATATCCGAAATTGTTTGGTTTCTGAATATTTGCGATATCCTTGGGATCCTCGTTGAAAAGATACCCCTTGGTAAAGGTACGGTTAAAGGTCTTGCAGAGATTTTCTGCATCCTGCTCCATTAATGTGCCATCAAGGGCCGCTCTGTACTTGGATACCACGTTGGCAACATATTCAGGTTCCTTCATTCTTCCCTCTATCTTCAGAGAGTCTATGTCCTTCAAATCATCGATATAGTCTATGGTATTCAGATCCTTTGTGGAAAGCATATAGTGTCTGCCCAGGGATGTGTTTGTTGCAGTATCAACCAGCTCGTAAGGCTTACGGCAGGAACCGACGCATCTGCCTCTGTTGCCGCTTCTGTACCCGATTAGCCCGGACATGAGGCAGTTACCGGAATAAGATACACATAAAGCCCCGTGCACGAAGATTTCCAGCGGAATCTTAGCGATTCTTTTTATTTCCTTTACTTTCTGAATGGGAACCTCTCTCGAAAGCACCACGCGCTTTGCTCCAAGTTCCTTAAACAGCAGCGTTCCTTCTAAATCATCTATGCCCATCTGTGTTGAGCAGTGAGCCTCCATATCAGGAAAACACCTAACAATATGGTCAAATACCGCCAGGTCCTGAACGATGACACCGTCTACGCCTGCTTCATTGAGCATGCAAAGCTGCTGCTTCATGTCATCTGTCTCATCCTCGAAAACGATGGTATTCATAGTAACGTATACCAGTACTTCTCTCAGATGGGCATATTCCACAGCTTCCTTTAAAAGCTCAAAATCAAAATTGTCCGAATAGGCACGGGCACCAAACTTCTGCATACCCAGATATACGGCATCACAGCCATTTGATATGGCCGCTTTGAGAGCCTCCATGTTTCCAGCGGGAGCTAATAACTCAGTCATGATTCCTCCTGTTAAATCCAAATTATATTTTAAAACAACCTTCTATTATCTTTTTAGCATAATCTTTATTATAACATTTTTAGAGGGTATTTCGCCACATACTTATAGGCGTAACTTAAAAAAACAACAAAACTGTATACAGATTCTTCGAAAAATCGCTATTTTCCGGCAATTATTGCACATTGTATATATTAAAATAATAATTTTTGTCTATTTATATATATACAAATTTACAATATAATCTTGATATATCTACAAGGAGGAAGAAAAATGACTTCAAATAAAACAAAAGATTTAGTATTAACAGCACTTATGGCAGCTCTGATATTCGTTGCCACTTACCTGATTCGTATTCCAAACCCTGCAACAGGCGGATACAGCCACCTCGGAGACTGCATGATTTTCCTTACCGTTGTACTTCTGGGCAGAAGAAACGGTTCAATAGCAGCAGGTCTTGGCGGCGCGCTTTCCGACTTTCTGGCAGGTGCACCGGCATGGATTCTGCCAACACTTGTAATCAAATACATCATGGCATTTATTATGGGTACTGTAATTAAGAAAAACCCTGAAAGCAGAAAACTTCAGCTTGCAGGAGCAGTTTTAGGCGGTGCGTTCCAGATTTTTGCATATACAATGGTTAAAGTGTTCCTGTTTGGAGGAGCTGTAGCAGTTGCATCCCTGCCAAATGTCACTATCCAGACTACCTTCGGAATCGTGATATTCTTTGTGCTGTATCAGGCATTTTCCGGCACACTTCTGAAGCTATTTAATAAAAACAAGGGGACAGTATAAGGAGGCAGCATAATGAAGATAATAGATGCACATGCTCACATCGGATATATCGGTGGCTGGGCAGATGTAGGAATCACCGAAGAAGGACTCATCGCTCAGATGGATGAGTATAATATTGAAAAGACAGCACTATGCAACGAGGATAATGACCTTACGCTTAGTGTAATGAAACGTCATCCGGGCCGCATCATCGGCTGCGTATATGTAAATCCACTGAATCAGAAAACAGTAGATGACATGGACAAATATATTGAAGCAGGCTTCGCTGCAGTAAAGCTGAACCCTCTTCGCCACGCATACTGCGCAGATGCAGAGATTATTGATGCCGTTATGGAGAAGGCTAAAAAGTATAACATCCCTGTATGCATCCACAGCGGGCATCCGCCTTATTCACTGCCTTGGCAGGTAGGCCTTCTGGCAGAGAGACATCCGGATGTGAAACTTATGATGATTCACATGGGTCACGGTCACGGAGTGTATATAGATGCAGCAATCAAAATGGCTCTGCGCTATCCTAACATTTACCTTGAAATGTCCGGAATGCCTATGCCATCAAAGATTCGCGAAGCATATGAACGCGTAGGAGCTGACCGAATCATGTTCGGAACCGACACACCATTCCATCATCCTACGGTGGAAATGCAAAAGGTTATCACTAGCGGACTTGATAAGGATGCACAGCAAAAGATATTCTACGAAAACGCATCAAAGTTTTTTGGGGAATAGGGTATAATACTCGTATAAACACACTAGCCGAGAGGAGTTGATATCCTTCTCGGCTATTTATAATCAAATATTATATTTTTCTTTAAGTTCTGAGCACCTGTTTGGCGGCAATATTCCTTCATGTTGCAGTCTTCCGGCAACAATTCCCGGATGAATTCCTATGGATTCTGCAAATAAAACAATTTCATTATCAGAAGTATATTTAGATGGTGAAAATTTTCTTAGCGAAGAGGGCGGAATCAAAAAATCTGCTGCAAATTTATTTGCTTCATCTTCTAGCTTCGTATTAATATCTATTTTTTCTTTTTCACTGTAACTAATAAAAGTCGTCTTTGTTTTTCTCTGAAGAACATGTTTTATCTCATGAAAAAGTGAAAACCAAAAAATATCCGCATAAAGTCTTCTATTATTCATTGCAAGTACAACCCTATCATCATTTATCCACTTTACTGCACCGTTTACTCCTGAATTTTTCAAATGTGGCAACATAACAAATGCGACTCCACACTCTGCAAAAATATCTTTAATTCTTGGTAAAAACTCTTCCGATTTCTGATTCGTCATGCCTCGTATTTCTGTTAAGAAGAATTTTAACTTTTCTGCATCGTATTTATTCGTTTCAATTTCATTAGAAATGTTTATAGCAGTCTGTACCCACGCCTTTGAATTGATAATATTCTTTTCAGTTACACAGGAAACGCCAGTCCTGTAGTTTATCAAAAAATCCGGAGTTAACAATGTTCTCAAGTCTGATACTCTAAGATATTTACATAAGTTTGCCGTCTTTTCATTAACAGTTTTTGCAATTGGCAGACCTACCACATTTACAAAGTATTTATAGTCAATTAATTCTGTTAGTCTTGATTGCTCTTCCAAATCCTTTAACATCTGAATTTCTATCAATTTTTGATTGTAAGCAGTCTGTAAGTTTAGCCATACTTCTGATCCTGTTCCCATCATGGAAGCCAATTTTTTTGCCAAATCATTTGAAATATTTGCTTGCCCATTAATCAAACAGCTTAATGTTTTAGTAGTTGTTCCCATTCTAGTAGCAAATTCAGCTTGGGTTATTCCCATATCTTCAATAACATCCGCAACATAATAACCCGGATGAAACGCAACAATATCTTTATATTCTGTCACATTACTCATAATGATTGGACACCTCCGTTACCTTTACTATTTTAATCGTCTTACACTCAGCCATTACGTCTCCCTCTGTAATTTCATTACCATCGTCATCACAAGGAATCATTGTAACTCTATATCCAGTATTGCCCAGCCTGATACTCCACTCCTCTTTCCGTTTGCCTTTCAAACGCTCGAATTTAAATGGAGGATAATTTGCAATATCCTGCAATGAGTTAGAACTCTTGATAAAGTTTTCTGCAGCTTCAAGTTTTCTTTTGACCTGCATCGGATATTTCCATTGCTTCTTGTATTTAGAGCAAAACTGTTTCTCTGCAGTCTTGTTCTTATACAAAATAATCATGCTCAACTTATTATATTCAACTCCTTTAAAAAAATTACCTATTTGGTAATAAAAGTATATCACCATTTTGTATATTGTTCAATATTCTTTATTATTTTAATTACCTTTTAGGTAATTAAATAGAGCAAGCAATTTACTGCCTGCTCTATTTAAATTCAAATGATTAGAATATTTCCTTTCATCCTTAACTAAAACACCTTAATAAGAAGCAACTTCCCTTCTTTTACCGTTACCACCGCTTCCTGACCGGGCAGCACTTCATTGCTTACGCCGTACTGGTAATCGCAGGTAATCTCCCCGTTTTCCAGAGGATATTTGGCTCCTTCAATGCAGATTCCTTTAGCACATCCCGAAATGTTCAAAAGAGAAAAGAAGGAATATCTGTCGCCGATATAAACAGCCTTGTCAGAAACGATTTCCATCTCAGAATAATCGTCAATGATGATGCCCTTCTTTCCGAGATCGTCAAGCTTGAGCAGGATTGACACGTTTCCCAGCGTATGGTCCAGCCTTGCGCCCACAACACCAATTAAGAGAAATTCCTCATAGCCTCTTTTTATTGCCTCCTTAACGGCAAATACAGTGTCCGTATCATCCTTTTCACACGGAAGCACTATAGTTTCTATATCCATATGCGGATTCTCATGAGAATCGAAATCACCTACAATAAGGTCCGGTGCTGCCTGCAGGCTGTCAAGGTGCTTAAGTCCGCTGTCGCAGAA
>CALZMV010000072.1 GCA_945788655.1 uncultured Clostridia bacterium
ATGTGAAAACCTTAGGGGAGGAACTTAAGACCATCAATGCACAGCTTGTGGCAGTGGACAAAAATGGCAAGGAGGTAACTCCTGTTGACATTGACAAGAAGCAGATTAGTGTAGCAGCCGTCATGCTGGGTAAAAAGACCGTTTCTCTTGAAGTGCCGGTTTTGAATTCTGACGATGAAACGTATGAAAAGGATGTTACTTTCCCTAAGACTGTTGTAGTAACAGGCAAGGAAAGCGATCTTTCAAATATTAGTTCCCTTTCATGCAAGGCTGTTGATTTAAAGAATATCACTGAAAACACAACAATTAAGCTGGAACCTGTGCTGCCACAGGGTATATCCGTAAGCGAGGATGTTGGCGATCTGCTTCTCAATGTGAAGGTTAAAAATCTGAAGAATGTAATCTATAATATAGATTCCGGGGATATTGTTATGAAGAATATCGGGGACGGATTACAGGCAGAAGTTCAGACAGAGAACATCTCTCTCGACATTTTTGCCAAGGAAGCAGATATTAAGAATATTGCGGAATCGGATGTAACTGTATCATGTGATCTTTCTGGGCTTAAAGCAGGAACCTATAATGTGAAGATCAGCATAGAATGCAGCAAGCCGCATGTTTCAATAAAGCCTTCAGTAGAAGAAATAAGAATTATTATAAAGTAGAGTGAGGAATAATTATGGGTAGACTATTCGGAACAGATGGGGTCAGAGGTGTTGCCAACAAGGAACTTACACCTGAGCTGGCATTTAACTTAGGCAAAGCAGGAGCTTATGTATTAAAAAGCAGCAATGACAGACCGACATTTATTATAGGCAAGGATACCAGAATTTCAGGCGACATGCTTGAAAATGCCCTTGCAGCTGGAATTCTTGCTGTAGGCGGCGATGTTATCAAAGTAGGTGTTATCCCTACTCCTGCAGTTGCGTTTTTAGCTAAGCACTATAACGCAGATGCCGGAATTGTAATCAGTGCTTCCCACAATCCATATGAATATAACGGAATCAAGTTTTTCAACGGAGAGGGATATAAGCTTGATGACCTTCTTGAAGAGAAAATTGAAGATATCATTATTTCAAGTATCGATGTAAACAGCCACATTACAGGTGATTTAATCGGTACATGTATGGATGCTTCAGAAACAGCACCGGAGTTATTCATTAAACATCTTCTTGAGACGGTTGATTACAGACTTGATGGAATGAATATTGTTTTAGACTGTGCAAACGGCGCATCGTATGAAATTGCTCCAAAGGTGTTTGAGGCACTGGGGGCAAAGGTTACGGTTATTGGAAACAATCCTACGGGCATAAACATTAACGATGCCTGCGGGTCAACTCATCCGGAGAAGCTTTCCGAAAAGGTTAAGGAAGTCAATGCAGACATCGGTCTTGCATATGATGGTGATGCTGATAGATTAATTGTCGTTGACGAAAAGGGAGCCGTAATAGACGGAGACAGAGTAATTGCAATCTGTGCAAGAATTTTAAAAGAGCAGGGCAGATTAAAAGAAAACAAGGTAACAGTAACAGTAATGAGCAATATCGGCTTCCACAAGGCGATGAAGGAATCCGACATAGAAGTTGATGTTACCGGTGTAGGAGACAGATATGTTCTTGAAAGAATGCTTGAAACAGGCTGCGTTATCGGCGGTGAGCAGTCAGGGCATATTATTTTTAAGGAATTTACAACTACCGGTGACGGCGTATTATCATCGCTTCAGTTTGTAGGGGCAATAAAGAACAGCAATAAGACTCTTTCTGAACTGGCATCTGAAATTGAAATTTTCCCTCAGGTTCTTGTAAATGCTCGAATTAACAACGACTACAAGAAAACCTATATGAAGGATGAAGAAGTAGCAGCCATGATTGCCGACATTGAAGCTCAGATGGCCGGAAACGGCAGAGTTCTAATCAGACCTTCCGGTACAGAGCCACTGGTTAGAGTTATGATTGAAGGAGACGATGAACAGCAGTTAAATGATCTGGCTCACAAGCTGGCAGATTTAATAGAAAGAAAGTTTAAGTAGGTGCTTATATGTGTGGAATAGTAGGATATATTGGGAAAGATAATGCAAAGGACATCATTATTGATGGACTTAGAAAACTTGAATACAGAGGATATGACTCTGCAGGTATTGCCGTAATCAGAGATGGCAAACTTGAAGTTAAGAAACATGTTGGTGAAATTAAAAATCTGGAAAACTACATCGGTGATGATCCTATGACAAGTAACATTGGTATAGGTCATACAAGATGGGCAACTCATGGTGCTCCATCAGATGTCAACGCTCATCCTCACTACAGCATGGATGAGACTATTGCCATCGTTCATAACGGAATTATTGAAAACTACCATGAACTTAAAGAAGAACTTATCAGAGAACACGGAATCGTTTTCAAGTCTGAAACAGATACAGAAGTTATCGCTCAGCTCATAGGCGTTATCTACAGAGAAAAGAAGGATCTGCTGGAATCTGTCTATGCAGCAGTTGACAGAATGAGAGGTGCATATGCGGTTGTTGCAATCGCGCAGGATGAACCTGATAAGATAGTTGCAGTAAGAAAGGATGCCCCACTTATCATCGGTAAGGGCAAGGGCGCCAACTATGTTGCGTCTGACATACCGGCTCTTCTTAAGTATGTTAAAGAGATTTTCCTTATCGAAAACAATGAAACAGTATTAGTGACAGCAGATAAGGTAACAATCTTTGATGAGAACAGAAACGAAGTGAAGAGAGATGTATTCCATGTAACATGGGATGCTGATGCTGCTGAAAAAGAAGGCTATGACCACTTCATGATGAAGGAAATCTTTGAACAGCCAAAGGGACTTTCTGAGACATTAAACCGTCGTCTTGATGAAACAGGTAAAATCGTCTTAGAAGGCATAACTATGACTAAGGAAGATATTGAAAAATTCAGCAAGGTTTATATTGTTGCCTGCGGTACAGCTTATCATGCAGGCTTAGTAGGAAAGTATATAATTGAATCTCTTGTTAAGATTCCTGTAGAGGTTGATGTTGCATCAGAATTCAGATACAGAGATCCTATCATTGATGAAAATACTCTCTTTATTGCAATCAGCCAATCCGGCGAAACTCTTGATACTCTGGCTGCTCTTAGAGAAGCAAAATCAAAGGGTGCAAGAGTATTAAGCGTTGTAAATGTTGTAGGAAGCTCCGTTGCCCGTGAATCCGATGATGTATTCTACACATGGGCAGGACCCGAAATTGCAGTAGCTTCAACTAAGGCTTACACAACTCAGCTCATGTGCATGTACATGCTGGCTCTTTATATGGGTCTTGAAATGGGTACAATTACAAGGGAATTTTATGATCAGTTTGTAAAAGACCTTCAGGCTGTGCCTGAAAAGCTTGAAGCATTCTTAAAGAAAATCGGCGAAATCGAGGATGTGGCTAAACAGCTTTACAACAGAGAGCAGGTATTCTTCATAGGCAGAGGCTTAGACTCAGCAGTATCTTATGAGGGTTCATTAAAGCTTAAGGAAATTTCATATATCAACTCCTTTGCCATTGCAGCAGGTGAACTTAAGCATGGAACAATTGCCCTTATGGAACCGGGAACTCTTGTAATAGCACTTGCATGCCAGGACTTCCTGTATGAAAAGATGGTTTCCAATATTCAGGAAATCAAAGCAAGAGGCGCATATGTAATGGGTATTGCAAAGGAAGGCAATGATTCCGTTGCAGCTCACAGCGACAGAATGATTTACATCCCTCAGGTGAGAGACGAAATCGTGCCTCTGTTAAGCGTTGTTCCGCTGCAGATTTTTGCATACTATGTTGCAAAGGAAAGAGGCTGCAACATTGATAAGCCAAAGAATTTAGCTAAATCAGTAACAGTTGAATAATTTATGCCGAGTAATTTTTAGATAAGGAAAAAATAAATGAAACAATACGAAATACGTGATATATCTCTGGCACCTTCAGGTCACAGGAAGATTCAGTGGGTAAAGGACAACATGCCTTTACTACGAGGACTGGAGGAAGAGTTTACAAAGACAAAGCCTTTTGAAGGTGTTAAGATATCATTGTCAGTTCATCTCGAAGCAAAAACTGCGTATCTGTGCCTGGTTCTTGCTGCAGGCGGCGCTAAGATGTCTGTAACAGGAAGCAATGTGCTTAGTACGCAGGATGATGTGGCTGCAGCTTTAGCAGACGCAGGTTTGAAAGTCTATGCTTTCCACGGGGCAACGCAGGAGGAATACGACAGACATATTGAAATGTGTCTTGAACACAAGGCCAACATCATAATCGATGATGGTGGTGACTTAGTAACATGTCTGCACGAAAGACGCCCGGATCTGATGGAAGAAGTCTGGGGCGGATGTGAGGAAACCACTACAGGTGTTATTCGTTTGAAAGCCATGGAGAAGGCAGGAGTTCTTAAATTCCCTATGGTGGCAGTAAACGATGCAGACTGTAAGCACCTTTTCGATAACAGATATGGTACAGGCCAGTCCACATGGGATAGCATAATGAGAAACACAAATCTCATCGTTGCGGCCAAAACCGTGGTAGTAGTGGGATATGGATGGTGTTCACGAGGAATTGCGATGAGAGCGGCAGCTCTTGGGGCAAAGGTCATCGTAACAGAAATAAACCCTGTTAAGGCTATAGAAGCCAAGATGGATGGATTTGAAGTTATGACTATGGCTAAAGCCGCACCTTATGGAGACATCTTCGTATCTGCAACAGGCTGCTGCAAGACCATTACAACAGATCACATGATGACAATGAAGGATGGCGCAATTCTCACTAATGCAGGACATTTTGACTGCGAAATCGATATGGCAGCCCTTGAAAAGTTTGCTGTAGAAAAGAAAGAACGCAGAAATAACATTATGGGTTACAAACTGCCAAACGACAAATGGGTCAATGTAATTGGCGAAGGAAGACTCGTTAACATAGCGGCAGCAGATGGACACCCTGCAGAAATCATGGATATGAGCTTTGCCGTTCAGGCAATGTCAGCGTCATATATTAAGGATAATTACAAGAATCTTGAAAACAAGGTAATCGATGTTTCAAGAGAAATCGATGATGTAATCGCACGCAGAAAGCTTGCTGCATGGGATATAGAAATTGATAAACTGACTGCTGAGCAGGAGGAATATTTAAATAGCTGGCAGTTTTAAGGGGGAATATAGAAATGAGTTTCACATATGATGAAATAAAAAATCAGGCAGAGACAGCGGCTGCAGAGCTTGTGGAAGCTGCAAAACTGCAAAAGGGAGATATTTTTGTGGTTGGATGCAGTTCCAGCGAGGTGATGGGTCAGCGCATCGGTAAGTCTTCTGATATCAACGCCGCAGAGGCTGTTTATGAAGGCATCATGGGTGTGCTTGCACCAAAGGGTATTTTTCTTGCTGCGCAGTGCTGTGAGCACCTCAACCGTGCTGTAATCGTTGAAAAAGAAGCGCTTTTACCGGGAACTGAAATTGTAAACGTTGTTCCCCAGCCAAAGGCAGGAGGTTCCTTTGCTACAACCTTTTATAAAAATGCAAAGTGTCCTGTGGCAGTAGAAGAAATCAAAGCCGATGCCGGAATGGATATCGGTGATTGTCTGATTGGCATGCAGCTCAAGAAGGTTGCTGTACCTGTAAGACTTTCTGTTAAATCTATAGGAGATGCACATCTAACATGTGCAAGAACCCGTCCTAAGTTTATTGGTGGCGAGAGAGCTTATTACGATGAGAAGCTTTCAGGAGGAGATATTCCTAGATAAAAACCAATATTAACGAATATTTTAGTAACACATTTTATGTATGATTCATAGTTTATATTACGACTAAATCTTCATGGATTTAGATTAAATAAAGAAGCAGGTGAATCATATGGGAAATAATTGTGGTATTTTAGGCGAAGGCGGAATCGATACTAGCTTATTATTCTTTTTCTTACTATTAGTTATCATTTTCTGCAATTGCTGCTAAACTAAAAGTTAATACGTAAATTAAGCTGATTAAAGAGGCGGCTGCATTAGGTATGTGACCTGAGGCAGTCAGCCTTTTTTGTTTAACCCAAAAGCTTATGTGGAATCATGCCATATGGTAATTGTCTTTTTAATTGAAAAAACATATATTCTAGCAAAGGCGTGTTGAGATTCTCTTCTGATTATCAACATGCGCTACATTAATATTTTTTATAAAAGGAGGACTAATTATGGGTAATAAGACCCCATTGAGACTTTAGACAATATCAGTCTTGGTCTCTTTGGGGTTTTTGCATTGGCACTATAATTGAAAAGAATATGCAAAATCAAAATTTGTCGAAATCAGGGAGAAAAAAGCTATAAGAAAAAAAGATTCTTTCTGCTATAGGGTATAAGATTAACTTAAGCAAAGAAAGGTGGGATGAAAAATGTTGAAATTCATTCAACTGGCATATATTGTTGCCTTGATGATAGGTATACTTCCATTTTCGATGCAGCTGATGATTTGCGTTAAAAATCTATCTGTAAACAATATGATGGTTAAGAGCAAGAACACCCTGGTGTTTCTGAGCATAATAGTCATATTCAATTTATGCGATTTTCTTACTATTTTTTTAGAGAGCGAAACAGGAGGACGCAACATCGCATGGATATATATGGTGGAGAATATTTTAGAGGTAATGATGGCATATTCGCTCATAGCCATGCAGTGTGACTATGTGGGAGGAAAGAAAAACAAGGGTATTATTCCGCTTTTTCTGGCAGTATCATGTGCAATGGTGTTCATAGATATATCGTTTATTACCGATTATGTTTTCTTTTCGGAAAAAGTATACATAATATCGATGATTGTGCTGAATTTGATACCACTGGTTGTAACAGGCTATTATGCGGTTAAGTATATGAAAATAGTATATAAGAGTAATCTAGATAAAATGGTAATAACATACTTGCTTCTTTACAA
>CALZMV010000073.1 GCA_945788655.1 uncultured Clostridia bacterium
CGGGCATTGAGGTCATTTCCACCCAAAATACACAGCAGATTGATTTAGAGGAACTTATGGAAATCCTTGGAGCAAAGAAGATTGACAGTGTTCTCTTAGAAGGTGGAGGTACTCTTAATTCATCGGCACTACAGGCTGGAATCGTAAACAAGGTTTATGCATTTATCGCCGGAAAGCTGGTTGGTGGAAAAGATGCAAAGTCTCCTGTTGAAGGAGATGGAATAAAAAAGATGAGTGACGCTGTAGAGCTTGAAAATATAGAGATTTTAAAGATTGAAAAGGATATCTGCATTTGTGGATATCCTAAAAAACCAGAATAGGGAAGGAGAAAAAATGTTTACAGGCTTGGTAGAAGAAGTGGGTCAAATTCAAGGAATACGCATGGGTCAGCGCTCCTGCATCCTTACAATTGGCTGCAAAACAGTGCTTGAAAACACAAAAATAGGAGACAGCATTGCTGTCAACGGAGTGTGCCTGACAGTAACCACCCTGGGCAGCAGCTATTTTACCGCAGATGTGATGTCTGAAACTATGAACCGAAGTTCCCTTGGAAGGCTGTCAGCAGGTTCAGAGGTTAATCTGGAAAGAGCTATGCCTGCAGACGGAAGATTTGGCGGACATATCGTATCAGGACACATAGATGGAACAGGTACTGTTAAAAATATTCAGCCAGATGATAATGCCATATGGTATACCATCGGTGCAAAATCCCAGATACTGCGCTACATAGTAGAAAAAGGTTCAATCACCATAGATGGAATCAGTTTGACCGTGGCATATGTAGATGATGAGTGCTTTAAGGTATCAATTATTCCTCACACACAGCAGGTTACAGCCCTTCATGCAAAAAAAACAGGCGATGAAGTGAATCTTGAGTGTGACATAATCGGCAAGTACGTGGAAAAGCTCATGATTCCTGCAAAAAAGGAAGAGGCACAGGAAAGTAAGATAACGGAAGACTTTTTATTAAAATACGGATTCTAGACTAAGGAGGATTTTAGAAAATGGCTAAAAAAATCGGAACAGTAGATCAGGCTCTTGAGGATCTTCGACAGGGCAAGGTTATATTGGTAATTGATGACCCGGACAGGGAAAATGAAGGGGATCTTGTTTGTGCAGCAGAATTTGCAACAACAGAAAACGTCAACTTCATGGCATGTGAAGCAAAAGGTCTTATCTGCATGCCTATGAGCGGCGCATTATGCGATAAGCTGGGGCTGGAACAGATGGTAAATGTTAATACTGATAACCACTGCACAGCTTTTACAGTTTCCATAGACCATGTGGATACGACAACAGGAATTTCTGCTCTGGAGCGTTCAGTGACAGCTATGAAGGCTGTAGAAGATGATGCCAAGCCATCGGATTTCCGCCGTCCGGGACATATGTTTCCGCTTCGTGCCAAAGAAGGTGGTGTGCTGGTTCGCGACGGACATACAGAAGCTACAGTAGATCTGGTAAAACTTGCAGGATTAAAGGAATGCGGTCTATGCTGTGAGATAATGCGTGAAGACGGCACAATGATGAGAACGACTGAACTCCTTGAGTTTGCAGAAAAACACGAACTGACTGTAATTACAATCGCAGATATTATCGAATACCGCCTGCAGAACGAGAGTCTTATTCGCCGTGAGGCAGATGCTAAGCTTCCGACAAAATACGGGCAGTTCCAGATTTACGGATATGAAAATATATTAAACGGCGATCACCATGTAGCTCTCGTTATGGGAGATGTATCAGATGGAGAACCGGTATTATGCCGTGTACATTCTGAATGTCTGACAGGAGATGTATTTGGTTCAAGCAGATGTGACTGCGGAGAACAGCTCGATGCGGCAATGAAAGCAATAGCAGAGGAAGGTCGCGGAGTACTTCTGTATCTGAGACAGGAAGGTCGTGGAATAGGTCTCTTAAATAAACTGAAGGCATATGAGCTTCAGGAGCAGGGTTTTGATACTGTAGAGGCAAATATTAAGCTTGGATTCCCGGCAGATATGAGAGAGTACGGAGTAGGCGCACAGATTCTGCGGGATATAGGGGCAAAAAGACTTCGTCTTCTTACAAACAATCCAAAGAAGATTACAGGCTTAGCAGGATACGGAATCACTATTGAAGAGCGCGTTCCTATTCAGATTAAGCCACAGAAATTTGATTATTTCTATTTAAAGACTAAGCAGCAGAAAATGGATCATATGACTGATTACGAATAAAAATCATAAGAGAAAAGGAGAAAGAAAATGAGAGTTTTAGAAGGAAATGTAGTAGCAGAAGGCGTTAAGATTGGTATTGTAGCAGCACGTTTTAACGAGTTTATCGTGTCCAAGTTAATCGGAGGAGCTCAGGATGCTTTAGTTCGCCACGGCGTATCAGATGACGATATTGAACTTGCATGGGTGCCTGGCGCATTTGAAATTCCGATGGTAGCAAAGAAAATGGCTGAATCCGGCAGATATGATGCAGTAATTTGCCTCGGAGCAGTTATAAAGGGTTCAACAAGCCACTACGATTATGTTTGTGCAGAAGTGAGCAAGGGTGTAGCGGCTGTTGGACTGGAAACAGGTGTGCCTACATTATTCGGAGTTCTTACAACTGACAATATTGAACAGGCTATTGAACGTGCCGGCACAAAGGCAGGAAACAAGGGCTATGATGCAGCATGCTCTGCAATAGAAATGATTAACCTTTTTAAAAATATTTAATCAATTCATCAGCGGTATTTAAAACCGCAACAGTTTTTTTGGCCATTTCATCAGATGGCATTACCAAATCAGGAATACAAATTACCGGAATCTGGGCATTATAAGCCGCTTGAATTCCATTGACGGAATCTTCAAGAACGAGGGCAGAAGCAGGCTCCACATTAAAGTGGGAGCAGGCTTTGAGGAATATGTCGGGTTCCGGTTTTGATTTTTTGACATCCTCTCCGCTGATTGTCCATGAAAAATATCTATCAAGTCCGGAGCGTGTGAGATAACTCTCGATTAATGAATGGTTTGATGAAGATGCGACGCAGCAGGGAACTTCTCTTTCTTCAAAAAAATCAAGAAGCTCAACTATACCGGCTTTGATTTGAGGACCTTCCTGCGGTAGTTCTGCACATATTGTATCTCGCGTCTCCTGACTTATGCGTTCCATTGGATAATCCGGACCATATAATTGCATCAGAATTGAATTTAGAGTTTCTCCGGCAGTGCCGATGGTTTTTATATAATCTTCTTTTCTATGCTCGTACCCATATTTTTTCATGACTTTTGCTCTTGTTTCCATGAATAGTCTCTCTGTATCAAAGATGAGCCCATCCATATCAAATATTGCAAGTTTTGGCAGATTCATAAGGTTACCTCCGTAATAACTGCAATTATACTAAATGTTTTATTATTCGTCTATATCTATATGGGTTAATATAAATTTGCAAAATAATTATTGAAAAATAATGTTAATAATGGTAAAATGACAGTAAAGTATCAATAAACTGGTACTGAATTTAAAGTTGAATATTAGACAGTAGGTGTCGGTTTCTTCGCATCATGTGTTACTGTTTTTGGAAACATTTGCGTAGGAAACTGGTGAAAAGGGAAACAGGTGAGAATCCTGTGCGAACTCGTCACTGTATTCAGAGGGCAGAAGCTTATTAACCACTGGGAAACTGGGAAGGGAGTCGATGCAATGCTCTGTAAGTCAGGAGACCTGCCTATTTGTATCGGAGTGGGTGTCATTTCGAGCCACGAGTAATTGGCTGGGAGTATATATAGGGATTTTTTGCGATTCTTTTAACAGGTCTTTACTTATGTGTAAATGCCTGTTTTTTTTATACTGCTGTTTGAAAGTGGTTATATGTTCAACCAACAATTTTTTATTTAATGGAGGCGTAACATGAAAAAAGTATTGGTAGTAGTATTGAGTTTGGCAATGATCATAGGAGTGCTGGCTACAGCAGGATGTAGCAGCAAGAACAGCGGTTCTTCAGGAAACGAAGATGCTATTCTGATAGTAAGTTTTGGAACAAGCTATAATGAAAGCAGAAACGTTACTATAGGAGCAATTGAAGCCGCAATAGCAGAGGCTTATCCAAGCTACGATGTAAGAAGAGCGTTTACTGCTCAGACAATTATTGATATCCTTAAGAATCGCGAAGGAATAGCCATCGATAATGTGACAGAGGCTCTTGATAGGGCAGTAGCTGATGGTGTTAAAAACTTAATTGTGCAACCTACTCATCTGATGGATGGGCTTGAATATGGTGACATCAAAGAAGAAGTTGAAAAATATACTGAAAAATTTGACAGCATCAAGCTTGCGGAACCTCTTCTCAATTCTGATGAAGACTACGATAAAGTGATGAAAGCAATAGTTGAAGATACTAAAGAATACGATGATGGTAAGACAGCAATCTGCTACATGGGTCATGGAACTACTGCAGATTCCAATAAAATATATGTAAATATGCAGAAAAAACTAGCTGATGCAGGTTATAATAACTATTTTATTGGAACTGTTGAAGCAACCCCTACCCTTGATGACGTGATGGCTCTTGTCAAAAAAGGAGATTATGAAAGAGTAGTCCTTCTTCCACTAATGGTAGTTGCAGGAGATCATGCAACAAATGATATGGCAGGAGATGAAGAAGATACTTGGAAGACAGCATTTAAAAATGCTGGGTATGAAGTAGTGCCTGTATTAAGGGGACTTGGTCAGTTATATCCAATCCAGCAGATTTATGTACAGCACGTGAAGGATATTATGGAATCTAAATAATTTAAAGCAATATTATATATAAGGTAAAATATAAGATAAATAATGAGAGAGTATTTTCAGAAAAGAATAGCAGGTTTGTTGATATTATGTTTTGCAATAGCAGGAATTACAGGATTGACTGTTTTTCTGGCAGAAGAGACCTTTGCAAATGAGAATGCATCGGCATCCTCACAGGTTGCAACAAAAGATGAGATGGCACCATCACAGCAGGTAGGTTATGAGGGAATGGTGGTCGTATTTGGAAAAGATGTTGAAGATGGTACATATGATATTGATGTTGACTCCAGTTCATCAATGTTTAAGATAGTTTCATGTAAACTTCAGGTAAAAGACGGAGAGATGAAAGCGATAATGACCATGAGTGCATTTGGATATCTAAAGGTATTCATGGGTACAGGAAAAGAAGCCGTGGCAGCTGATACATCTGAATACATTCCTTTTGTGGAAAATCAGGATGGGGCGCATACATTTACAGTACCTGTAGAAGCTTTAAACAAGGTGATTGATGTAGCAGCTTTCAGTAAAAATAAGCAGCAATGGTATGATCGTCAGCTGGTATTTAGAGCAGATTCCATACCAGAGGATGCCATCCTTGCAGATCTTGATTCAAACAAGCTTGATTTCAAAGACGGGGAATACACCGCTGAAGTTAAGCTGAAAGGAACATTAGAAGAGGTCTCTGTTAAATCTCCGGCATCTCTTAATATAAAAGATGGAGAGGCTGTGGCAAAGGTACGATGGGATAGCAAAAGTATTGATTACATGATTGTAGATAGCAGAAAGTATTTTCCTATATCAGAAGAAGAAACCTCTGTATTTGAAGTACCTATATATGTATTCGACAATCCGATAAATGTAACATTAGGGGGAAAAAATAATGGGCAGATTCAAGAAATTCAATGTACCCTTACCTTTGATTCTCAGTCAATTGAAAGCAAAGCTGGACTATCATCGGGCATTATTATCGGGATGATAGCTGCAGTAGTGACGGTAATAATTGCGGTTGTGCTGTTTTTGAAGAAGAAAAAATAAGACAATTTAAACACCTTGCAGGAACTGGGCCTTGCAAGGTGTTTTTTTCACCATATTTACACAATAAAGTCAATTTGCGGGAGTATACTGATAAGGTTAAAACTATTGGATAATATATATACAAAATGTATGAAAAAATAGAGGGGATTTTAGCAATATGCTGCAGATAAAGAACATATCCAAACAATATATGACAGGAGAATTGGTACAGAATGCCCTTAAGGACGTAAGTCTTAATTTTAGAGATAATGAGTTCGTATCAATTCTGGGTCCTTCAGGTTCAGGTAAGACAACGCTGCTTAACATTATCGGAGGTCTGGACAGATATGATAAGGGAGATCTTATTATTAACAATGTATCCACAAAAGATTATAAGGACAGGGACTGGGACTCCTATCGAAACCATACGGTAGGCTTCGTGTTCCAGAGCTATAATCTGATTCCACACCAGACTGTCTTGTCCAACGTTGAACTTGCCCTAACAATCAGCGGTATTTCAAAGGCAGAAAGAAGAGAAAGAGCTCTTGAAGCATTAGATGCAGTAGGGCTGAAAGATCAGGCTCATAAAAAACCAAATCAGATGTCAGGTGGACAGATGCAGAGAGTTGCAATTGCAAGAGCACTTGTAAACAATCCGGACATATTGCTGGCGGATGAGCCTACCGGTGCCCTTGATACAGAAACAAGCATGCAGGTTATGGAACTCCTTAAGAAGGTTGCAGATGATCGTCTTGTAATCATGGTAACTCACAACCCTGAACTTGCCCAGGAGTACTCAACCCGCATCGTCAAGCTGAAGGATGGGGAGATAACAGGAGACAGCATGCCTTTCGACCCTAATCAAAATGATCTTCCTGAAGCACAGCACAGAAACTTGGGAAAGGCGTTTATGTCCTTAGGGACAGCATTTTCCTTAAGTTTAAACAATCTGCTGACAAAGAAGGGACGTACCATATTGACCTCCTTTGCAGGGTCAATCGGAATAATCGGAATTGCACTGATTCTTTCCCTTTCCAACGGATTTCAAAACTATATAGATAAAATACAAAACGACACTTTGTCTTCATATCCTTTAACTATCACCTCAGAGACTGCAGATATGACTTCGGCATTGCTGTCCATGACTGC
>CALZMV010000074.1 GCA_945788655.1 uncultured Clostridia bacterium
AGAGGGTAAGCATACCGAATTCATCGGCACCCTTTGCCAGATCGCGGCTCTTAAGTCATTAAGAGGTGATAAGCTTGCCAACAATCTTATCCTTTATCCTGTATATTGTGATGAGGAACAGAGAGCTTCCAATCCGGCATGTGCAGCGTGCAGGTTCTATAAATAATTTTTGAGAGGAAATAATGGAAAAAACTATTTTAGAAAAAGTTAAAGAAGCTGAAGCCATGTTCAGCGACTATGAAATAACGGGCAATGAGCTTGCAAGAGTTCAAAAGCTGAGAGAAAAACTTGAGAATCAGAAGGTAACAGTTTCTGTTATCGGGCAGTTCAAGCGAGGTAAGAGCGCCCTTGTAAATGGAATTTTGGAGGATGAAGTTCTTCCTGTGGGAATCGTACCTGTTACGGCCGTTGTTACCACCGTAGAATATGGTCCTAAATCAGCCTCGGTGCATTTTAATAATGGTGTAGTTAAGGAAGTAGCTTTTGAGGAAATTTCAGCCTATGTCAATGAACAGGAAAATCAGGATAACAGGCTTAATGTAACAAAGGTTGCTATTAAGACACCGTCACAGTTCCTAGAATCAGGGCTCACTTTCGTTGATACCCCCGGTGTTGGCTCAATGCATGAGAACAATACTGAAGAGGCTTATGCATTTGTCAAAGAGAGTGATGCAGTCATTTTCACTTTATCTGTAGATAGTCCTATAAATCAGATAGAAATTGATTTTCTAAAAAATGCTAAAGAATATGCTGCAAAATTCTACTTTGCAGTAAATAAAATTGATGCAATTGCAGAGGACGACCTGCAAAGCTACCTTGATTATTGCAGAAAGTTCATTTCGGAGCTTATGGAAGTTGATGAAATAATGATGTTCCCTGTAAGTGCCAAAATGAATATTGGAATAGATGATCTGAAAAACACTATTCTGGAAGATTTAAAGGCAGAAAGCAGCAGAATCCTTGAAGAATCAACGAAACTTAAACTTCATGACATTGTTATCAGTGCACTTTCTCAGATAACATTCTATAGGAATGCCCTGCAGATGACAGGAGTTGAATTTGACAAGAAGTTTGCCGAGATTCAAAGCTTCTTTGGACAGCTTCATGATGAAACAGCAATGCTTCCCGCTGCCCTTAAAGCCAATGCTGCAGTGTGCGAGGCACATTCAAACGATGTTAAAAACAGATTGACTGCTAAAGTTAAAGAACTCTTTGGAATAGATTATCACTATGAAATCGAGAGAGTTTCTGACAATTCCTTAAAGAAGGATCAGCAGGATGATATAGTTGCTCAGGTTGATGAAATATGTGACAGCCTTAACAAAACGTTAAATACTGTGTTTATGCACAGAGAAGAAAACACATATGTTGTTGCAAGAAGAATTAATAATCTTAACAGACTGGTTAGAAAACTTGTTCAGATGAGAGACGAAAAATAAAGAAATGATTAATAAACAGATTAAAATAATTGAATCACTCTTTGACAGCATGAATCAGGGAATGCTTTATGTAAATAAGCAGAGAATAATTCAAAGCTGCAATAGAAAAGCAAAAGAATTTACCGGAATTGTAATAGATTCTCATGCAAGCCATGATGCCGGCGTTATTTCTCAGGGAGATATAGTTATTATTGCCGACAATATGCTGGGAGATGACGATGGTAATCTTTCCTCCGCTGAGCTTGAAATGATCAATATCAAGAATCCTGATATCCGCCAGGGAGATATGCTTGTTGCTGTAGGTGTTTACGGCAATAAGAAGTTCGAACCTCAATATAAGCATTTAAGACGATATCAGACAGATGTTGAGCTAAAGCTTAATGTGAATTATTGCGGGTATAATATTGAATCAATTGTCGACACGGTAAATAAAAAAGTTACTATTAAAGTAAACAATAGACCTTATGAGCTTAAATATCATCATTCCATGGGTAACATAGTCGTTCTTGACGGAATAACCGGCAAAGTGAAGTTTTTCCAGGCGAGAGGCTATTCAGTAAGAGACGAGGACCTCGGTAACCTCATGAGAGGTAAAGAGTTCCATGGAAAGAGTACTGAAATGGCTGATGTTGACGTAACAGGAAAACATTTCTTCGATTTATTTGATGAATCGGATCTGTCACGCAGTCTGTTCAATGTCCTCGATGGCAAGGAGCCTGCGGAGCATAATAAACTGTATGAAATTAATAAAAGACCTTTTATCTGCGAAATAATTCCTTGGACAGAAAAGAATGAAGAGTCACCTGATGGAGCTTTTCTCGTGTTTCAGGATGCAGAACACCTTGAAAAACTCATTGACGACAGAAACGATATTATTCGTCAGGCAGAAGTGGGCAACAGGGCGAACAAGCTTGATACAGTAATATATCCTGAAGAAGCATTCCGGAACTATGCGGGAAACAGCAGCAAGATGAAGGCTATAAAATATATGGCTTATAAAGCATCTCAAAACAAGTTTAACGTCATTATTACCGGAGAATCCGGTACAGGTAAATCTTTGCTTGCAAGAGGTATTCATAATGCAGGAAATCCTGATGCTCCTTTTGTTGAGGTAAACTGTAACGCTATTGCACCGTCATTATTTGAAAGTGAACTCTTCGGTTATGTGGGAGGTGCTTTTACAGGTGCAAAGAGCGACGGCAAGGTGGGCTTCTTTGAAGCTGCAAACAAGGGTACTATTTTCTTGGATGAGATAGGAGAACTGCCGCTAGATATTCAGGTAAAACTTCTTCATGTGCTGCAGAACAAGATAATCTACAGAGTAGGTTCATCAAAGCCCATCAAGGTGGATGTACGTGTAATTGCAGCAACAAACCAGAATCTTGAGGAAATGGTTGCTCAGGGTAAATTCAGACAGGATCTGTTCTACAGAATCAATGTTTTCCCTATTGAAATACCACCTATAAGGGAAAGAAAAGAGGACTTATATGTGCTGATAAACTCAATTTTGAAGAACACCTGTGAGAATTATGGCATTGAGCCTAAGCAGATATCGGGCGAAGCTCTTAGAAAGCTTATGGCACATAACTGGCCGGGTAATGTGAGAGAACTTGAAAACGTAATAGAAAGAGCAATAACCCTTTGTGATTCTAATATCGTTTATTCGGAACATTTAAGCATAGGAAAGAACGATTCTTCGGAAACACTGAAAGAAATGCTGGAGAAGGAAGAGGCCAGACTCATTGAAGTTGCTCTTATCAACAATAACGGAGATAAGCAGAAGGCTATGGAGTCGCTGGATATTTCCAGAGCGGTTTTCTATTCAAAGCTGAAAAAATATGGCATAGATACTCACAGACGTTATTAAAATACAGATAAAAAGGGCATTGCACTTAGGTTATGAACCTTTAGCGCAATGCCCTTTTATGATGTATTAGATATATAATCTGATTGGTCGTGCTGGTATTCTGGCAATAATATCGTTTTTATTTGTGCCTGCAAGCTTCGATGCTTCTTCTATTGTCATGGAGCCATCTGTTCCATCACCATAAATAATTGCTTCGTCGCCTTCTTTGACTCCTTCTATGTCAGTTACATCGGCAATGCACTGATCCATGCAGATGACGCCGACAATAGGAGCTTTTTTTCCATTGATAACCACATATCCCTTGTCTCTTAGATTTCTTGGATATCCGTCGGCATAACCAAATGGGAGAGTAGCCACAATGCTGTCCTTTTCAGCTTTCCAGAGGTAGTCATAGCTTACACCCTCGCCCTTCTTTATAGAATGAAGCTGCGAAATGCAGGTCTTAAAGGTCATAGCCTGTTCTACAGGCAGGTAACCTGTGTGGAAACCTCTCATTCCGTAAATCAGAGCACCGGCTCTGACCATGTTCATGCGATATTCCGGATAATCAACGGTAGCAATGCTGTCTGCAATGTGCTTGTATTTGAATTTATATCCCTTTGCTTCGACTTCACTGATAAAGTCGCAGAGGAGATTAAACTGTTTTTGGTTTTCCTCATCGTTTACAAGAGCAAGATGGCTGAAAATTCCTTCTACGCAGATGTTGTCTTCTTCAAACATCTGACAAACTTCTTCTACGTATTCATCTGAAGGCATGCAGCCCAGCCTGTGAAAGCCTGTATCAAGTTTAACATGAACAACAGCTGTTTTTCCGGATTCTGCGGCAAGCCTGCTCAAAAGCTTTACCTGCTTTAGGCTGAAAACCGTCTGAACTATATTATTCTCTACAATGTGGTGGAGCAGTCTGTCAGGAGTGTGGCCCATAATGAATACAGGGTAGTCAGGGTTCGCTTCCTTTAGCTCAAGTGCTTCGGAAAGTGTTGCGACTGCAAGATACTTTGCTCCTGCTTCAAGAAGGGAGTCTGCAATTCCAACTGCACCGTGGCCGTAACCGTTAGCCTTTACCACGGCCATAACCTCGGTGTCATCTCCAACCATTTCTTTAATCATTTTCATGTTTTTATAGATTTTTTTCGTATCTACAAAAATATTTGTATCTCTTACGTCTTTATTTGTTACCATTCCTTTGATTCCTCTTCTAAAATTTTCAATACTCCGGCAACCTGAGTCAGGATGCCGACTTTTATGCATTCTTCATCGGGGTTGAATTTGTCACTATGAATAGGATGACCCTCAGGATCAATTTGTGGGTTAAATGTGCCAATGTTGTAATAGAATCCTCTTGTTCCGTGGCAGAAGTATGAGAAGTCATCTGCACCCATGCTAGGTTTATTCTTTATTACGATGTTTTCGTGTCCTAGAGCCTCGTTTGCAGCATCAGTCATGATCTTATATAAATCGTAGTCATTTTCCAGTGATGGATAGCTGTCGTGAAACTCAACTTCACAGGAGGCACCATATGATGCAGAGATTCCTTGGCATATCTGCTTGATTTGAGTCTTGATAAGTTCTCTGTTAGCTAAATTTAACGTACGAATTATACCTGAAAATTTTGCTTCTCCTGCAATAATATTGTTCTTTGTTCCGCTGTTGAACTGACCTATGGTTACAAGGGCAGGGTCTGAAGGATCAACCCTTCTTGTGATTATTGTCTGAATTGTTCCTACCATATCGCATGCTGCAACGAGGGAATCAACGCCATCGTTTGGATGAGCTCCGTGGCAGGATTTGCCGGTAACTGTTACATAAAACTCACAGGAAGCGGCATTCATAGGACCCGGAATAAATTCAACCTTGCCCACGGGAACAGTAGTTTCCACATGCAGCCCAAGTACGCTTTTAATTTTAGGATTATTAAGACATCCTGCATCAATCATCTGTTTAGCTCCACCGATGGTTTCTTCGGAAGGCTCAAAAAGTAATCTTACACATCCTGGCAATTCGTCTTGAATTTCAGACAGTATTTCTGCAGTTCCAAGAAGAATTGCAGTATGAATATCGTGTCCGCATGCGTGCATGATGCCGGGATTTTTTGATGAATAGGTAAGCCCATTGTTTTCACAGATAGGAAGAGCATCCATATCGGCACGAATTCCTACGCCATATTCTTTGTTTTTTCCTTCGATAAGGGCTGAAATACCATGTCCGGCAATATTTGATTGGTAATTTATGCCTAAAGCGGTCAGTTTTTCTGCAATTTTGGCAGAAGTTCTGACTTCATGCTCGCTTAATTCGGGATTTTCGTGGATATCGCGTCTGAATGATACAACTGAATCATATATTTCATCTACTCGTTTTTTAATATCTTCTATTGAATATTTCATTTTACTCCTCCAAAAGAATTGATACCTTATTTGATACCCTAATATTATAATGCAAAAGTTGTGCCGAATAAACACCTGATTGGTGTAAAAATGAATGGCATGAAAATTGCTTTATATATTTACATAAAATGAGACACATCAAATGACATATATTTTTATTATTAGGAGGATAAAAAATGAAAATTGTAGATATGCATTGCGATACTTTAATAGAAGGCTGGAGACATCCTGAGAAGAGCTTTTATGACGGAGATTTTTCTATTAACCTTAAGCTATTAAAGGAAAATCACAGTTTGTTACAGTTTTTTGCAATGTACCTTTCAAGAAACGAAATGAAAACCATGGATCCATATGATATTCTAAAGGGCATACATGGATATTATACAAAGCAGATGGAACTTCATAAGGATTTAATTCGACCTGTGTACTCGGTAGAAGACGTTATGAAAAACAAGGAAGAAGGCGTTCTTTCTTCATTACTTACAGTTGAAGACGGAGTTTTCATAGATGGAAAAATTGAGAGAATTCAGGAAGTTTATGATATGGGTGTAAGACTGATTACACTTATGTGGGGATTTGAAAACACAGTTGGCTTCCCATGCATGGATGATCCTGAAATTCACATGAAGGGATTAAAGCCTTTTGGCATAGAAGTTGTAGAAAAGATGAATGATCTTGGAATGATTATTGACGTATCACATATGTCTGAAGGCGGCTTCTACGACGTTGCAAAATACAGCAAGCAGCCATTTGTAGCCTCCCATTCATGCGCAAGAGCTCTATGCAATCACAGAAGAAATCTGACTGATGACCAGCTTAAAGTATTAGGCGAAAAGGGCGGTTTTGTTGGTGTTAACTTTGAATGCTCTTTCTTAAAGGAAGGTTCAAGCAGAGCGACAGTAGACCAGGTAGTTGAACATCTGGAATACATGAAGAACAAGGCCGGCATCGATGCAATCGGCTTTGGCTCAGACTTTGACGGAATAGATGACAATGGAGAAATGGAAAACTACAGCGGTTTCAACAAGATTTTAACTGCTATGGAAAGCAAGTTTACCTATGACGAAATCGATAAGATTACACATCTCAATGCTCTCAGAGTGATGAAGGACGTTTTGGGAAAATAAGACAGTAGGCAGATAAATAAACACCGATAGTGAAATAAATAAACA
>CALZMV010000075.1 GCA_945788655.1 uncultured Clostridia bacterium
AGGTGAAAAGCACTCAGGTGCAGTAATATCACTTCAGGCCCTTTCCGAATCCCTGTCCATTGCAGCGGGAGTTCAGATGCTGGGTATTATCCTTGAGATGGCCGGCTTTAACAATGAGGCCGCTGTGCAGACAGAGCTTGCACTTACGTGGGTAGAGAACTCCTTCGTAGTTATTCCCGGCCTTGCTATGGTGGCAGTAGCCGTTATTATGAAGTTCTATCCCATGACAAAGGATGTGTTTGACAGAGTAAAGGCTGCCTTGGAAAAGAGAGAAAATGGTGAAGAAATCGACCTTTCGGAATTCAGGGAGTTTTTTTAGCAAGTATTAGAATCATTCAAATAATTTGTTCCAAATAAAAAGACCTGCCGGTCAAGGAATTTGTATTTAACCTTGATTTGGCAGGTTTACTCTTTTTTTTGGTGTTTATTATCCGTCAAAGTGGAAAGATAGATGGATTTTACATACAGCTGGCAGGCAAAGGCATTGCATGCATTCCAGCATATATGCCTTGGGTCGTTCTTGCTATATGTCTTTGGCATTGCCCTGCCGCTGAAGGCACAGCTGACTGCCTGTTCAATAAGCTCACAGAACATATCGTAAGCATCCTCGTTGCTTGGAACAAATTCTATAGCGAGACCTATAAGATTACTTATTTCTTCGATGGAAAATGAATTCTTAAGAAGTGCAATAATTGTGAGGGATGCAACCGAAATCTTGTCATATTTCTTTTTGACAGGTGCAGGAATATATTTGAGCTTAACATAGTTGTTCACCATGCTTTTTGTCATGAATTTCTTGCTGTCCATGCTCAGATAGTCTCCAAACCATTCATCCAGCAGAATAAGAATCTGGTCCAGATACAGTGGGATGTCAGGAAGCTCCGACCATCTGGGAACTCTGAAATCTTCAATTCGTTTCATGTTTTCGTTCCTTTTCTCCTAAAGTATTCTAAAGATATCACAAAATCTTCATATCGTCAACTATTGACGTGGTTATAATTATGAAATATAATAGTTTTGAAAACTAGATAAAATAATTCTAAAAATTAGAGAGAAATTTGATAAAAATTAGAAAAACTATAAGAAACGATAGGAGAAAAACATTGAATCAGATAAAAATAGGGCAGTTAACACCATTTAAGGCTGCGAAACATCACGAAAACTTTAGAGAAATGCTGGATTACTGTGCGAAGAATTACACCAAGCATCCTGCATTCATATTAAAAGAAAAGAAAGGCAAGGAGATTTCATACAAGAATATTTCCTTTGCCCAGATGCAAAAGGAGGTCAATGCTGTAGGCACATCCATGCTGGCAAAGGGCTTCAAGGGCAAGACCGTGGCTATCATCGGCAACAATTCCTACCCGTGGATGGTTTCCTACTTTGCGACTTTAGGTGGAATTGGAACATGCGTACCCCTTGACAAGGGCTTAACCCTTGAAGAAATTGAATCCTCCCTTAACAGAAGCTATGCCGATGTGGTTTTCTTCGGTAAGGAGCACCAAAATCTGGTTGCATCCATACAGGAGAGTGGAAACACCGGCGTCAAGAACTTCATCTGCTTAAGCGATATTGAAGGATATCTGACAATAAACCAGATGATTGAGGAGGGGATTGAGCTGCAGAATCAGGGGAATAATGACTATTTAACATTGCCGATAGACGATAAGGCAGTCAGCATCCTGCTTTTCACATCGGGAACAACCTCAAAGGCCAAGGCAGTAATGCTTTCCCAATACAACATTATGTGCAACATTGAGTCCTTACTTGCCTGCGAAGATGTTAGAGAAGGAGACGTTAACATGGCGTTTCTTCCATACCACCACACCTTCGGCTCCACAGGGCAGTTTATAATGATGGCTGCCGGAGTGACTACGGCATACTGCGATGGCCTTAAGTACCTACAGAAGAATATGGTTGAATACAAGGTTTCAGTATTTTTCTGCGTGCCGCTGCTCATTGAATCCATCTACAAGAAGATTATGCAGACTGTTAAAAAGGAAGGTAAAGAGAAGAAGGTTGCCTTTGGCATCAAGCTGTCAGGAATTCTGCTAAAATTTGGAATAGACATAAGACGCAAGCTTTTCAAGGAGGTTCTTGAACAGCTGGGTGGAAATATCAGATTTATTATCAGCGGAGCAGCAGCTATTGACCCTGAGGCGCTTGCAGGATTTAACGCCTTTGGTATTACCACAGTTCAGGGCTTTGGAATGACGGAGTCGGCTCCTGTGCTCTGCGCTGAAAATATGTACGAAATGAAAAACGGCTCTATTGGAAAGGCTATTCCGGGAGTTGAGCTTAGAATAGACAATCCTAACGAAGAGGGCATAGGCGAACTGATCGCAAGAGGTCCAAACGTTATGCATGGATATTTTGAAAATCAGGAGGACACTGAAAATACAATAATTGACGGTTGGCTGCACACCGGCGACCTGGCATATGAAAAAGACGGTTTTGCTTTTATCTGCGGTCGTAAGAAGAACGTTATCGTTCTGAAAAATGGAAAGAACGTTTACCCTGAGGAGATTGAGGTGCTTATCAGCAACCTTGAGTATGTTGAAGAAGTAATGGTATACGGATTTGCAAGAAAAGAAAATGACCCTCTCGATTTAGCTATCGGAGCTAAGATCGTATATAAGCAGGATGTGATGGCTGATGCACTTGAAAAAGGCGGAATTGAAAAGGTTGAAGAAATCATCAATAAGGATATCGAAAAAATCAATAAGACAATGCCAACATACAAGCATATCACAAAGCTTGTAGTAACCGATCAGCCTATGATTAAGACCACAACAGGCAAAGTAAAACGTTACGAAGAAACAAAAAATATGTAATTTCTGTTAATATTTATCTATTTTCGTTGCAAAAAGTGTGATAATCACACATAATAACGTTGTAATTTTTGTTATAGCGTGTTATGCTATATTCACATTAGAATATGGAGGCGCGCATATGTACCGTATTGCAATTGAAAAATTATACAAATGGAAAGATAATAAACGGAGAAAGCCACTCATTATAGAGGGAGCCAGACAGGTTGGTAAGACTTGGCTGATGAAAGAATTTGGTAAACAGGCTTACGCAGACACTGTATATATTAACTTTGACTCCAATTCCAGAATGGCAGAACTGTTTGCTTCCGACTTGGACACAAACAGATTAATTATGGGTTTGGAATTATATGTGGGTCGTAAAATTAATCCCGATAATACTCTGATAATCTTTGATGAAGTGCAAGAAGTTCCAAGAGCATTGGCATCGCTCAAGTATTTTAATGAAAATGCACCTGAATATCATATAATCTGTGCAGGATCATTGCTTGGAATTGCTTTGCACGAGGGTACATCTTTCCCCGTGGGTAAGGTGGATTTTTTGAAACTTTTCCCTATGTCTTTTAAAGAATTTTTGATGGCAACTGATCAAGAGCGCTTTGCCGAATTGCTTGAAAAGCGGGATTTTCAAATGGTTACAACCTTTAAACAGACATACATTGACGCTTTGAAGCACTATTACTTTGTTGGTGGTATGCCGGAGGTTGTGCAAAGTTTTGCTGAGAATAAGAACTTTAATGAAGCACGTGAAATTCAAAAGCGCATTCTCATGGCTTATGAGCAGGACTTTTCTAAACACGCACCAAATGAAATCGTTCCTAAAATTCGTATGATTTGGAACAGTATTCCCTCCCAGCTTGCCAAGGAAAATAAAAAATTTATCTACGGTCTTGTTCGTGAGGGAAGTCGCGCAAAGGATTTTGAAACTGCTATTATGTGGCTTGCAGATTGCGGTCTGGTTCACAAGGTTAGCCGTGTCAATGCGGCGGGTATCCCATTGAAAGCATATGAAGATTTGAAAGCATTCAAATTGTTCGTTCTTGACATAGGCCTTCTCGGCTGTATGTCTGGACTTGGACAGCGTACTTTGCTGGATGGCAATAATCTTTTTGTGGAATTTAAGGGAGCTCTCACAGAACAATATGTTTGTCAGCAATTAAAAACAATTGAGAATTTGGGTATTTACTACTATACTAACGATAGAGGCACTTGTGAGGTTGATTTCGTAGTGGATACAGGTGAACAAATTGTCCCTGTAGAGGTAAAAGCTGAAGTGAATCTGAAAGCAAAGAGTCTAAAAACTTATCGAGAAAAATACTCACCGGAAATATCTGTCCGTGTATCAATGGCAGATTATAAAATAGAAGATTGGCTTGTGAACTTGCCGTTGTACGCTTTGTAGGGAGCTGGAATTTCAGCTCCCTACTTTATTTTTATGGAAAGTTTTATGAGATAATTGTGATATCCCTTTGTGGATAGGTCATCCAGTATTACATCTTCGTAAAAGGTATCTGAAAGCTCTATACCATTTTCCTCTGCATAATTGAGGACTTTCAGGCAGTTTCTGTGCACATTGTTATAGCCCTCATTGTCGTAGATTACGAGATAACTTCCACCGCAGGCAGTCTGGCACAGGTCGCTTTTTACTGCTTCATCTATGACCGTATAATACTTTGTGTATCTGTAGCTGGTTCTTGTGATGCTGTCTGTAGGAATCATGGCACCAATTGGAGTTGCATCGTAAATGCCCAGTGAACTGCAGTTTTCCATGTGCTCTGCAAGCCGTTTTGTTATGGTTATGTCATCGATGGTGCCCTCGTAAGCAGAAACAATCATGTTCCTAGAAGGGATGTCCTGAAGTAGCACCTGACCCACGGGTGCATCGATTCCTTCTCTTGTCACTCTGATTTTGTTATCAATATATCTTTTAGACAACTGGAGAAATTGTATTTTTTTATCTATTTCTTCCTGCTTGGAGTGCATAAGCTCAATTAAAGCCTCAGGGGAACGGTTGTCCATATGGGCCTTGATTTCTTTTATCTGCACACCTAAATCCCTCAGCATGGAAATGACGGTGAAGGTTTCAAGCTGGGTGTAGGAATAATATCTGTAGCCGTTTTCTGCAATGAATTCGGGGCAGAAAATACCCTCCTGATCGTAATAGAAGAGTGTCTGCTTGTTCACATTGCAGAGCTTGGCGAATTCTCCCGTTGTAAAATGCGTTTTTTTCATTTTGTCACCTCGTATTTTGTCAACTGACGAGATAATTTTATCATCTTGCCATGCAAAAAACAAACCCTTTGCAGGCACCGCTGAAATAGTGTAAAATAAAGGTTCAGGAGGATTAAAAATGAATTATATACAAGTAGACATAGAAGTAAGAGCAGAAGAACTGGAACCTGTGGTAGGCGTTCTTCTTATGAATGATATTGTTGAAACAGTGGTAGAAGACCCTGCAGATTTGCAGAGACTTTTGAATAAAGAAGTGGACTACGAGTGGGACTATATCGCGCCGGAAGTTCTTGAGAGAGAAAACAGGAGTCCTAAGGTTACTTTCTATCTGGAAGATACGAAGGAAAACAAAGACCTTGCAATGAACGCTGTCAAGGCAGTGTGTGAGGCTTTCCCTGAAGCAGTGGTAAAGGTATCCATGGAAGATGATTCCGAGTGGAAAGACAAGTGGAAGGAATTCTTTAAGCCTGCAAAAGTTGGCCGCAAAATTGTTGTCAAGCCTACATGGTACGATTACGAGGAAAAAGACGATGACTTGGTAATTGAAATCGACCCGGGAATGGCCTTCGGAACAGGTACCCATGAAACCACTTCCCTTTGCCTTAAGATGATGGAGGATTATCTGAAGCCGGGGGATAAGGTTTTAGACGTGGGATGCGGCTCGGGAATTTTGTCAATAGCAGGAGCGCTTCTGGGCGCATCGGAGGTTCTGGGGGTTGAAATAGACCCTGTTGCCGTTGAAATTGCGCAGCAGAACATTGAACTGAACAAGGTTACTGACGTTGCAAAAGCGCAGTATGGCGACCTTACAAAGGGAATAGACTTTAGAGCAGAAATAGTTGTTGCAAATCTGATGGCAGACCTTGTTATGATGCTTTCAGGCAGCGTGCCCGGTCATATTGTACCCGGTGGTACATATATTTCCTCAGGTATTCTTGTGGAGAAGAGAGATATGGTTGCGCAAGCAATCGAAAAATGCGGCTTTAAGATTCTGGAAATCCGTGAAGACGGAATGTGGTGCGCAATTGCGGCTACTATCTAGCCGGACGGGACTTGACTTTGTGCAAATGTAAATCTAGGGGAGGATAATAAGACAAATCTAGCGGAGGATAAGATGAGTAGATTCTTTGTGAAACCATCAGACATTGATGGCAAATACATATACATGACAGACAAACAGGATCTTCACCATATGAAAAAAGTCCTTAGAATGTCTGCCGGGGATGAAATGGATATTTCAGACGGTTCGGCATGGGAATATCATGTGGTGATTGAAGAGTTAAGCGATAAAGAAGCGGTGCTTCTTATTCTTGACAAGCAGAAGTTCGCAAGGGAACCTGAGCTTCTGGTTACGCTGTTTCAGGGCATTCCCAAGGCGGGCAAGATGGAAGGTATCATTCAGAAGTGCGTTGAATTAGGAGTAAACTCCATCGTTCCTGTTTTTATGGAAAGAACGGTAGTTGTGGACAAGGGCAATTTCGGGAAAAAGCTTGACAGGTGGCAGAAGATAAGCGATGAGGCTGTTAAGCAATGCAAGCGCGGCATTATTCCTGACATTCAGGAGGCATGCAGGTTTAATCAGGCACTAAACCTGATGCGGGATTACGATCTGATACTTTTTCCTTACGAAAATGAGGATAACAGAACTATCAAGGACTGCCTGAGAAAAATCGCAGATTCCGAGGAAAAGCCTAAAACAGTTGCCATTA
>CALZMV010000076.1 GCA_945788655.1 uncultured Clostridia bacterium
GGCAGCGTGTCAAGATAATAAGCTGAAAGCTTATGAAGGGAAGCTACAACGTCTTCAGAATACAAAACATTTATTCCTTCAAGCTCCTCCAAAGGAGTCTTTTTAAGATCTGATACAAAAATGTTTTTTATACCCTTTGATACAACCTGCTTTATAAAATCATGTCCATTGCTTCTTTCGCCAATAACGGTACAGAACATCTGGTTTTCATCTATTTCCCTCGAATCGATGGAAAACCCCAGGACATAATCTTTTTCATTTCCCTGAATCAGGCTGCAGCCTGTAGCATTTATTATTTCGGAAATCGTAAATTTTTTCATAAGTTTTCCTTTCCTCTTGTTTGCAGCAAATTGTCTGAAGCAAAATCCATAACCACTTCTCTATCGTCAAAATGAAGTGTTTCTCCTGCGATAATCTGATAGTTTTCGTGCCCTTTGCCGGCAATGACCACGATATCGCCCTTCCTGCCTTCTTCAAGGGCCCTCTGTATGGCACTTTTTCTGTCAGCAATTTCAATAACGCGTATTATATCATAATCCATTGCGCTCATTATGTCACTAATTATTTGTTCCGGAGGCTCCGTTCTTGGATTGTCAGAAGTCACTATGACAAGATCCGCAAGACTTGAAGCAACTCTTCCCATATCGTATCTTCTGTTTTTATCTCTGTTGCCACCGCACCCGAACACAAGAATGATTCTGTCAGGGTTGTATTTTTTTAAACTCAGCAAAAGATTTTCAAGTGCTATTCCATTGTGTGCATAGTCAACGATAACAGGAAAGTCAAAGCCCCCTATAAGCTCAGCTCTTCCCGGAATTTTAACCGTTTTTATTGCCTCTTTAATATATTCCCATGGAATTCCAAGACCCTTACAGGTTGCAATAGCTGCAAGAGAGTTATATACATTAAACTTTCCCGGAATATTAAGAATTATCTCCTGACTGCTATCATCTCCACAGGGTTTTTTTGCCTCCAACCTATATTGAGCGCCAAGAATATCCTTTTCTGACCAGAGCCTTATATCCCCTGCTCTGAACTGTGCATTGTCCGACAGTCCATAGAATATCCGCTTCTCCAGTCTCTCATTGGTTACGACCTGCTGCCATCTTTCATCATCTGCATTTATTACTGCCATTGAGCACATATCAAAAAACCTGCTCTTCCAGCTTAGATACTCATCAAAGGATTTATGCTCACCTTCCCCGATATGATCGGGAGAAATGTTAGTAAAAACTCCTATATCAAAGTCTACACATTCCACTCTTTTATGCATTACACCCTGAGATGACACTTCCATGACCACTGCCTTACAGCCGTTTTCATACATTTGGTTCATGAGTCTTTGAATGTCCAGGGACTGAGGTGTAGTCATCTTTGAGAAGGTGAAGTTTCCTTCAAAACCTGAATATATGGTTCCTATCAGCCCCGTTTTTATACCCGCAGCTTCAAGAATCTGCCTTATCATATATGTCACAGTGGTCTTTCCCTTTGTTCCTGTAACACCTATGACCAGCATCTTCTTTGACGGTTCATCATACATCCTTGAAGCCGATTTTGCAAGAGCTTTTCTAACGTCTGACACGTGAATCACCGTGACATTGTGCTTAGCGCATTGATCTCTATCGATATAATATGCTTCACCGCCTAAAACAACAGCCTTTATTCCATTTCTGATTCCTTCGCTTATATAGCTGGTGCCGTGTTCCTTATGACCATCGATGGCAAAAAACACAGCCTTTTTTTCTATTTTTTCCGAATGGTACGCAATTGATTCAATCTCTTTATCTAAAGTTCCATACAAGACGTCATATTCAACATCTTTTATGAGCTCAGAAAGCTTCATCAGTCCCTCCGGTCGGTATTGCCGAAAATTTATTTATTATTTTTCGTATACGTAAACCTTTGAATCGCGTTTTACCTTTGTTCCTGCTACCGGGTATTGAGCTGCTACTACAAATTCATCTCCAATGCCATCAGGCTTCTGACATTCCAGCTGAGCACCTGCAATCATTCCGGCTGCTTCACTGTATTCCACATTAACCACATTTGGCACTATAGTGTAATTGCCTTCAATTGCTTTTTGTTCCTCTTCAGTATATTTCGGAGTAACATTCATATATCTCAATGTGTCCTCAAGTATGCTCTTTGCAATAGGAGCTGCAATCAGCGAACATAATACGCTCCCTTTGGACTGTCTACAACTACGAGAATTGCCACCTTAGGATCATCCATAGGCGCCATTCCAAGGAAAGAACTGTAATAGTAATCTCCGTACTTTCCGCCTTCTACCTTGTTGGCTGTACCTGTCTTGCCTCCTACTCTGTATCCGGGGATCTTAGCAGCACCGCCGCCGCCTTCAAATACTACATACTCCATGTACTCACGCATTCTCTCTGCAACATCCTTTGAAAGTACCTTCCTTACTTCTTTCGTTTCAAATTCTTTTACAACCTTTCCGTTAGAATCTGTAAGAGCCTTTACATATCTAGGCTGAACAAGAACTCCGTCATTTCCTATTGAACTAACTGCAGTAAGCAGCTGAATAGGTGTTAAGGAAATACTCTGACCATATCCCATTGTTGCCAGTTCAACAGGACCGACGTTTTCCATGGAATACATTATAGAATTTGTTTCACCCGGATAATCAATTCCTGTCAGGCTGGTTATTCCGTATAAGTCTATGTATTTGTAGAAGGACTTAACACCCATCTTTGTTGCAACTGCAGCAAGAGCAGGGTTGCAGGAGTTACCAAGCGCCTGCTTGATATTCTGCACGCCATGGTCATGGGTACTCCAGCAATGCAGTGTTATTCCCGAAATATTAATTTTAGTACCGCAGTTAAAAGTATCATTTTCTGTAATTGCACCTTCTTCAAGAGCTGAAGATGCAGTAATGAGCTTAAAAGTAGAACCCGGCTCGTAAGTATCGCTTACTATTGGATTTCTCCACATCTTAAAGAGGAACGACATCTGTTCTTCTTCAGTCATCTCCTTGTAAGCCTCTTTATCCTCCTCAGTAACAGGTTCAGTGGCATCATTAGGATCAAAGCCAGGTGTAACTGCATTTGCAAGAATTTCGCCGGTCTTGGGATTCATTACCAGACACATGATTCTGTCTGCTTTGGTATCCTCCATACCCTTTGCAAGAGCCTTTTCGGCATAATACTGAATTGCTTCATCTATGGTCAGCACCACGTTAAGTCCATCCTCTGCTTCGTAGTATTCCTCCGAACCATCCACGAGGACATTTCCTACCAGGTCAGTATTCTTTACCCATCTGCCGTTGACACCGCCAAGGTACTGGTCATATTCAAGCTCGATTCCCGTTCTTCCGGTATTGTCTATAGTCACACTTCCAAGAAGCTGTGATGCAAAATTTCCGAGAGGATAATACCTTCTTGTGGCTTCGGAAAGGGATAACCCCGGAATATTGAGTTCCCGTATTTCATCTGCCTGATCCTTTTCGAGATACTGACTTATCTTAACAAGAGCCTGCTCCTTAACAAGAATCTTCCTTATATCTTTAGCCTCTTTTCCCACTATTGGCGACAAAGTCTGTGCTATTTCCGTAATCTGCTCGCTGGACTTGTTTTCAGCAAGTTCTGCAGGTCTTACCCAGAGAGTATAGCATGTGATGCTGGTGGCAAGTTCTTTGCCGTTTCTGTCGTAAATCGTACCTCTCTTTGCCTCAACAGTAATATCACGTGTCTGCTGGTCTATAGCCTTCTGAGTCAGTTCATCAGCATCAACAATCTGTATCCACGCAACGCGAAAAGCAAGCAGAGCCATAAGAAATGCGATAATCACGAAGCCCAATGCTATCCTCTTCTTATTTATCATTTTTACAGGTACTTTTTTCATCTGGTCTTTCTCCCTAAATATTACCAAAAATGCTCCAAACATACACAAAGCCGGAACTTTAATGTTTGTATTAAGTTATCCGGCTTGTTTTCACATATGAAGTTATTACTCAAAACTATTTATATTTTACTTATGCCTCTATTATGCGTAGGCCTTCTGCTTTATCATGTCTGAAAGCCCTGAAGGCGCCTCCATTGAAGCCAGATGAATGCATTCATTTCCCTCAGGATAATGCATGGATAATTCTCCTGTCGCATATGTTTCCAGTTCCTGAATGCTGGTATTGCTTCCAATTTTTACATTTAGCAGATTGATTTCAGTCTGAATTATTTCATTCTGTTTTTCAAGCTGATTTATTGAGTACTGAAGTTTTGAAGTATGTGCGTTAATAATAACAGTGCCAATTAATATTATACCTATTGCGATGGTAGCCAACACAAGAAGACGAAGGGTTTCGCGTGATAAGACATCGCTGCCTTGCTTTTTCTTAGGTTCTGTCTGTGGAACATCCAGAGGTCTCTGTCTTGTTCTTCTGACTCTTTGAGGCTGTTCCTCAGGTATGTAGTTGTATGCATATTCGCTTGTAAATCTTTTTCTTGCTGTTGTCTCCATGTTCTCCCTCAATAACTATTAATATTAACGCACTTGATTTGCATAGTATTATCAGTTTTTTATCAGATTTTCTGAGCGATTCTCAGCTTCGCGCTTCGCGCTCTCGGATTTTCTTCCAATTCGGCTTCTGAAGGTATAACAGGTTTGCCTGTAACCTTCTTTATATCTGCCTTGTTGCCGCACACACATATAGGAAATTCCTTCGGGCATGTGCAAGGATTTGCTCTATTGTTAAATATTTCTTTGACAATTCTGTCTTCCAGTGAGTGGAAAGTTATGATGCAGAGTCTGCCCTTTGGGGCAAGCACCTGACAGAATTCCTCAACCGCCCTCTCAAGCTGACCGAGTTCATCATTGACTTCAATTCTTATTGCCTGGAAAGTCCTCTTTGCAGGATGCGGGCCTGTTCTTCTTGCTGATGCAGGAATTGCTTTCTTGATGACATCCACCAGTTCAAAGGTGCTCTCAAGAGGCTTGTCCCCTCTTGCTTTAACTATGAAATCGGCAATTCGTGATGCCCATCTCTCTTCTCCGTATTTTGAAATGATGCGTGTCAGTTCCTTCTGGTCGTAACCGTTCACAACATCCCATGCCGTAAAATCATCATCCTGACTCATTCTCATATCCAGCGGCGCATCGTTCATATAGGAAAAACCTCTCTCGGGGTTGTCCAGCTGGAAAGATGAAACTCCCAAATCCAGAAGAGCCCCATCGATTTTATCTATTCCCAGGTCATCAAGAACCTGTGCGATGTCTGAATAATTGCTTTGTACAAAATATTTCTGGCAATCATATTGCTCGAGCCTTTTAGATGCCGCATCAAGAGCATCTCGGTCGCGGTCAATGCCGATTAAGATGCCGTCAGGTCCTAGCTTCTCGCAGATGCCGCTGCTGTGACCTCCGCCTCCTAATGTTCCATCCACATATATTCCATCGGGCTTGATATTCAAGCCCTCCATGCACTCGTCAAACAGTACGGATTTATGAATAAACTCCATAACTTATATCCTCCTGCCTTAGAAATTATATTCAACTAATGCATTGGCAAAGTCTTCTGTTTCCATCTTGCTGTCATTAGAAGGTGAATCCCAGACGTCTCTCGCCCAGATTTCTATCTTGGACATTGCACCCATGGTAACCAGTTCCTTTTCGATTCCTGCGTAGTTTTTGAGTTCCTGGGGAATTACGATTCTCCCCTGTTTATCAAACTCACACTCACATGCATTAGCACAGAAATGTCTGATAAAAGCTCTTACCTTAGGATCTGATTCAGGAAGCTTCGAAATCTTCTCCATCTGTGCTTCCCAGTCTGCCTCAGTGTAAATCAGCAGGCATGTGTCCAGACCTTTAGTAAGAATACAGCGGCTTCCAAGCCCTGCTCTTAATTTGGAAGGAACAATCATTCTGTTCTTGTCGTCTATGGAATTGTAAGTAGTTCCCATGAACATGTGCTGTTCCTCCTGATCATTCTTAATTGCAATGGTAAATGAGCGGCGAATGGGCACACTCATCCATTTGTAATGTTATATCACCACTATACACCACTTTTAATCACTTTTCAATAGTTTTTAGGTGGTTTTTGAAACTTTTCCCCCACTCAAATCGTGATTTTTCAACATCTTCAGCGTCGAGGAGTTCTTACAGCCCTCTTGTGGGAATTTGTAACAGCTTACCTGCCTCGAGCATAAAATAAAGTATAAGTTTTTAACTTAAAATGAGTATAAGTTTTTAACTTAAAATGAAAGGAAATATAAAAATGGATATTTCTAACAGACATCGCCCAAGTTGCGATAGTTTAGTATATTTGAACAAAGTGTTCTTTGACGATAAAGAGAACGCTTCACCAATTTTAACCGCACTGTCAACTTCAGATTCAAACTTCACACAACAGTTTACAATAGATAACAGCGGAAGCTGCTGTTGCTGCGAACAGGAACTTAGCGACTGCACAAGATTCGATATCTGCAGCACAAAAGTATTTACACGCTCCTACAGGCTTAATCAGTCTACGCCTTTAACACCAAACAATGTAACCGTTGAAGGTCTTCCGATTACAGCAATAACCACTTCCGGAAACCAGTTCATCGGAGACATAAGCGGCATCATGTCCGAAATTACCAAATGTCCTTGCCAATCCTCCGACTGTCAGAGATGCCCTGGTAATTTTGTAATGATTACAGCCGCCGGCCCATGGGCTCTTGAAATAACAATTGTTGTGGAAGGTACTGTATTTAACAGCGGAACTGCATGCCCGTTCA
>CALZMV010000077.1 GCA_945788655.1 uncultured Clostridia bacterium
ATTGTAAACATTCACTAACCCAAGCTCTTTGACCTTTTTCCTTATCTTCCGAACATTACAGGTATACAGTTCTTTTTCTTTCATTCTTTCAAAATATTCTCCACCGGCAAAAGTAAATCTTCTGGCAAGGCAATCTTCATCATTTAATGCTTCATCGGCAAACTTTATGATGTCTCCAACAGCTAATTGCTCAGGTAATTCCAGCATTTCTCCGCCCTCAGCGTACCTGGATGCATTATATCCCGCAAGGCTTCCTGTAGTAATTGCTTCAGTATGCCCCACAAAAAATCCCGATTTTTCACCTGCAAGAAACAGGTTTTCAATACCTTTTGCTCGCATGTTTTTATCTCTTAATCCAACAGCCATGTATCGCACGGAATTACCCTTTCCTCCGGCATAAGGATCTAAAAACCTTGCATTTTCAAAGCCCGGCACCGTTCTTAGCTGCTGAAGATTAAAAAATGATGTCATCAGTTTAGCCTCACCTGTATCCAGAAGAATTATGTTTTCTGCAAATTCGTCAAGGGCATATTGCTGGCAGACTTTACGAGCCAGCTTGCTGCGATTAATCAGCTGCTTTGGAAGCGGAATCACTATCACGCCTTCCTTATCCAGCTTTTTTTGTATTTCTCTGGAAAGGCTCTTTTTTTCCAACTTGCAGGAACCGCTGAAAGCTCCCCTGGTACCGTCCTCCTTTGCCGCCATCAGATCCATATTCCCTGCTTTTTCTGCTATACTTACCCTTGGTCCGAACGCCGGACACCTCAGAACGCACATGGAACATCCGTTTCCATATCTCATGCAGTTACCCATGGGACCTGTCGTTCCTGTCGCTTCAATAAAAGCATCCGCTTCAAAGAAGTTCCCATCAGCATCTACAACAGCTTCTATTTTTTCATTCTTTCTTACATCCACAATGCGCGTCATAAAGCTTACTTTCACACCAAGTTCCTTAAGCAGATCAGCTACCTGCGGTTCAACCTTTGCGGCATCATAAAAACTTGCGTGCCTGTGCCCGGGAAAATCGATGTTTCTGTGAGTGGAATATTTATCCGTTATTCCAAAAAGCTCATCTGCACCAAGGGCAATGTTTTCTTCGGCGGCGGTAAACCTCCCGTTATTTCTCATAATTCCGCCTACATTACCAAGACCCAGAAGCATATCCGTTCTCTCAAAAATACAGACATCATGCCCTCTTTTTCTAGCCCTTACGGCAGCCGCAACACCTGCCCATCCACCACCTATTACAACTATCTTTGCCATTCCTAACCCCTTTCTTCTTAAAGGATATGCTTTTTCATAACAAAATATATTCACGCCTCAACTTGTTTTTCCTTCTGATATAAGGTATAAATAATTAAAGAAAAATAACTATCAGGAGGGGAAAATGAAAAAGATATCCGTTTTACTTCTTACTTTCTGCCTTGTTTTTTTGTGTGCCTGCGGGAAAAATTCTCCATCTGCAGCTCTGAAGGCAGACTTAGAAGATGCAAAATCTGATTCTGAAGCAATAATGAACGACATCGGTCAGGCGGGCTTCGGAGAAGAGGCTACAGACGAGCTCATAAACAAAATGCTTGAGTTCGAATATAAATTGGGCGAAGAAAAAGTCGGAGAAAAAAAAGCAACTGTTGAAACAACCATAACAACATATCCTTTTGGAGACATACTGAAAAACGCCGTTGACAGCTTCACCAAAGAAGCTTTCGAAAACCCCGGCAGTATGAACGAAAAAGAAGCCTCAGAGCTTTTAGGAAAGCTTATTACCGAAGAACTCAACTCCGCAAAAAAATCCTACACAAAAACCGTTACTGTTACCCTTTCCAAGGAAGATAAACAGTGGGTTGTAAACGAGAGCAGGGAATTCACCAATGCACTGACCGGCGGTCTTTTAGATTTTTCAAACGCTCTCGTAGAATAAGCACTTGCAGTTCTTTACGGTTATACCGTTTTTATCCGTATAAGAACAGCTTCCACAAACACCTTCACCGCAGCACAGATTGCTGTGGTTTGCAAGAACCAGATTATCATAATCTATATTAATTAATTCAAGGAGCTTTTCGCAGTAATATGGTGAAACCATAAGCCATACCTGTGGAGAAGCTCCTGTTATTTCTCTGCAGAGTTCATAGTCCTTCTTTATCTTGGTCGCTACTATTTCTAAATCAGTTGCAAAATCTACAGGATTATATTCAATATCAGAAATATATTCCTCAACAAAATCCTCTGATAGTTTAGCGCAATCCAGATAACAGCTGAACATCCTGCCTCCCAGGTCCGCGATATTGTTTATTACAGGCATTATCGCAAGACCCTTTCCTGCGACTATTGCAAGAGGTTTGTTTTCGCCTCCCGCTTTCATCTTAAGTCCACCGTAAAACGGTCCCTTTATCCTAAGATGTCCCCCCTCTACACTTTCCTCTAAAATCCCTTTGGTTTTTGGACCGCTTTCATTAATTGCGAAGTCGACAAATCCCTTTCCTCTCCTATAATTTCCACATGATAATACCGATACAGGAACAAACCAGTCCTTCCACATTATCATGCAATAAGCGCCTTCTCTTCTGTAAATCGGCCAGGTATTCGCGTCACATTCCAGAGTTATGACGCTTAATGAAGGAGGGTATCTTTTTATCTCTAGTATTCTGTGTTGCCTTACGGGGGCAAAAGGTTTACTTTTTCTTCCGTTTTGTACATATTCCGTGTACGGGCAGACTCCCTGCCAGTTTTCAGAACAATCGCATCTGCCATACTGTATCATGGTGCATGTATAGCATTGTCCTGACTCCATTAAGATGCATGGGCAGGCAGTGCTTCCTCTGTCGACGCATGTATAGGACATAGTCTTTTACTCCTTTCCGCCTTGATGTATTCTGGCAAAGCCGTAATCAAGGAGACTGTATGCATCCTGAAACCAGTCGGGATCCTTGAGAACCACGGCAATCAGCTCCACTCCATCCCGCTTTGCCGATGCTACAAGGGTTCTCCCGGATGTTTTCGTGTAACCTATTTTGATTCCGGTTGCATCCTCATACTGACTTACCGTTTTGTTCTTGTTATGAAAATTCCTTCCCGATGCAGAACTCCAGTCCTCAGTGCCAACTATCCGTCGGAAGTCATCCCTCTCCATGGCAGCCATTGAAATCATCGCTAAATCCCTTGCCGTCGTATAGTGGTTTTCTTCACACAGACCGCTGGGATTAATAAAATTAGTGTTTCTGCAGCCCAATGTCTTTGCTTTCTGATTCATTTTTTTCACAAACTCTTCCTCAGTGGGACCGAAGCTCAGGGCAATGCACTCCGCTGCATCATTTCCGGATTGCAGCATCAATCCATACAGAAGTTCTTCCGCAGTGACCATCTCCCCTTCCTTCAGATAAACACTGGAACCTTCAATACCTATAGCTTCTTTGGGGACCTTAATCTTACTTTGAAGAGTCCCTTTTATTTCATCCAATGTCTCAAGAGCAACTAACGCAGTCATTATTTTAGTGGTGCTGGCAGGATAAAGTCTTTCATCTGCATTTTTTTCGTATATAGTCCGCCCATCTTCTGCATTGACGAGGATTGCACCTTCTGCAGAGATAACCGGAGCCAAGACGATACCTTCTTTTGAAGCTTCAGATGACTCCCGTATTTTTGTCTTGCCTCCATACACACCAAAAATCGCAGCACCAATCAAAAGTATGATCAAAAATAACGTCTTCTTTTTTTTCATAAAAAAACTCCCCTAAACATTCTACTTGCTTAGAGGAGTAATATTACTCATTTTTATATTTCAATTCTTATCTGATCTTCTGTCAGTTTATCAAAGGATTCTTCATCATCACTGTCTGCCCCGGAAACGAGAGTTTCAATATCATCAATTGGCGGAAGTTCCCTGATAGAAGAAAAGCCGAAGTGGGCAAGAAAGGCTTCTGTAGTTTTGTAGAGAATAGGCCTTCCTACTGCATCGGAGCGACCTGCCTCCTGAACCAGTTCCTTTTTCATAAGACCGTCTACAACTCTGTCGCAGCGAACACCTCTTATGGCTTCTATTTCTCCCTTGGTGACAGGCTGCTTGTATGCGATAATTGCCAACACTTCTAGAGCAGATTGCGACAGCCTCTTTGCCTTAACAGGAGTGCAGAGAGCTCTTACATAGTCTGCGTTTTCTGCCCTTGTTACAAACTGAAAAGACTGATTAATCTGTCTAATGACTATGCCTCTGCCTTCTTCTTCGTATTCCCTTTGCAGCTCCTGGAACAAATCCACAGCCTCCTTGCTTGAAATATTGAAAACCTCTGCCGCAACCTTTGCTTCAAGAGGCTCACCCCATGTAAAAAGCATGGACTCAAAGGCAGATTTTATTGTTTTTTTACTGCTCATACTGAATTTCTCCTTCATCGATTCTTTCACCCGGCTCTACTTCAATAGTGCCATAGGTGCGGGTCTGTTTAACATCAACAACCCTTTGTTTAGCCATTTCCAGAAGAGATACAAAGGTTACAACCACATCGTATCTATCCTTCTTGTTTGGTACAAGCTCACCGAACTTAAAGGCTCTGCCTATCTTCTGGCGCAGCTTGTTTACAATGAACATAATTCGACCTTCCATAGTCGCCTTTTCTCTTTCGATTCTTGTATAATGCTTTCTTACAGCCTCAACTCTCTGTTTTTTGTCAATGAAGGCAGTGAAAGCATTGGCAAACTGCTTCAGATCAAGACTCAAATACTCATCAGGATTATTGATGTATTCAGAAAGATCTTCCTGCGGCTTTGAGAAAATATTCTCGCTCAGCTCTTCCTGTTCTTTTAGAACCTCCGCCGCCTTTTTGAATCTCTTATATTCTAAGATTCTTGAAACAAGCTCATCTCTAGGGTCTTCCTCAACAACCCCGTCTACGCCTGTACTTACACGCGGCAGTATGGTCTTTGATTTTATTTCAATGAGGGATGATGCAAGTACCATAAACTCAGTAGAGACTGCAATGTCCATCTCTTCCATAGCCTTTATGTATTCAAGATACTGGCTTGTTATCTGACTGATTTCTATATCGTAAATGCTCATTTCAGCATTTTCAATCAGATATACCAGCAAGTCAAAAGGTCCTTCGAAGGACTGCAATTTAACTTTATAACTCATCAGCTAACTCTCCTGTCTGTTGTAGTAAAGCAAAGCGCATACTACGATTATACATCCGATAATCTCATAGCCCTTTGGAATCTGCGATAGGAAAATAACCGCAAAAATTGTGGAAAACACAGCGTCTCCCGTTTCCCATGTGGAGACATACAGCGAGCTTACATGGCCTATGCATAAGTTGAATACGGCGTGTGCCCCTATCTGGCACATGAGAGCCATAGCTACAAGCATAACGTAATCCATAGCAGGATAGCCAAGAAGTTCTGTCCCCGTAACAATATTACCTATAATAAAGCATATCCAGCAGGAAAAGAATACCAACAGAACGTATAAGCCTCCGTCAACTCTCTTTCTGACAGCATCGCCCACCGAAAAATACAGTCCCATAAACATTGCTGCAAGAAATGCAAAAATATTTCCCTTCAGGTTTCCTCCGGCAAAGGCATTGTAGTCGACGCCGACAATAACCGCACCACCTGCCAGAGCAACCAGAATAGCTAAAATCGCTTTATAATTAACTCTCTTCTTGTAGATGAAAATTGTAACCAGCAGCACTACCAGCGGATGCAGTGATGCAAGTACCGCTGCACTTGCAATGTTTGTCAGTTTTACTGCGTTAAACCAGGAAAAGAAGTGTGCAAAAAGAAATGCACCTGAAATAAAACACCACATATAATCCTTTGGCGATATGGCCTTCAGCTTATCCCTTTGCGCGCTGTTTGACAATGCAGGGATGATGAAGAAAGGCAATGCAATGGTCAGTCTCCAAAATCCGATGGCCATGGCCGGCGCAGTAATCAGCCTTCCCAGAATGCCGGATGTTGCACCAAATAAAACTGCACATACAGTTGCAACCTTCGCATGTTTTGCTATAAAGCCTACCTTGTTTTCACTTTTTTCCATTTAGATATTCACCTCGGTTGCTTCCATTAATTTCTTTAGATTTACGTCATACGGTGGTCTTACAATGCCCTTTTCTGTTATTACTGCAGTAATATACTCATTGGCAGTAACATCAAAGGAAGGATTGTAAGTCTTTACGCCGGCAGGGGCCATAGGCTTTTCATACCACATTTCGTAGATTTCTTCGCCTTTTCTAAGCTCTATATGTATGTCATCACCTGTAGGTGTATTCATGTCGATAGTCGATGTAGGAACATACATGTAAAAAGGTATTCCATATTCCTTTGCCAGAATTGCAACTCCTGACGTTCCAATCTTGTTGGCTCCATCGCCATTGGCTGCCATTCTGTCACAGCCCACAACAACGGCATCTATCCATCCGTTTTTCATAACAGTGGATGCCATATTATCGCAGATAAGGGTCACATCCACCCCGGCTTT
>CALZMV010000078.1 GCA_945788655.1 uncultured Clostridia bacterium
ATTAGTTGGTCTTGTTAAAATCAGAATAACGAAACCTGTAGAAGTTCCAGAAGAAGCGATTGAAATTAGCAGTCAGTCTGACCTTAAGACTAAAATAGAATACCCAGGCACAGGTAAATATTATGTTTTGACAAAGGATATCACTTTAGATGGCATGTATTTTAAATTTGCTTCAGATGATTTTAACGGTATACTTGATGGTCAGGGCCATACAATTACATTTAACAATGCACCAGCCTTATTTCACAGTGTTGGTGTTGGTGAGGATGCTGTAATACAAAACATAAGCTTCGAGGGAGAAATAGCAGCGTTTACTGTATCCACAAGCACAGGCCCACTTACAGAAAAATCATTTAAAGGAAGTGTTATTAACTGCACCAGCAATGTTACAAAAGGCACTGGTATAAATAATGTTGCAGGCTTTGCAAATATCGTTGACGGAGGTATCATTTCCAACTGTTATGTTATTGGTAAGGCAACTAATGCTTTTGCAAATAGCTTTAATTCCGGCAAGATTTTGAACAGCTACTGGATGTCGGGAATTACAAACAGTGTTAATGAAAATAATGTTCAGAATAGCAGTGAAATGATGGCAAGTCAGATGCAGACTTTGGATTTTGTAAACCTGCTAAATATTAATAAGGGTGAACATGGCACAAAATGGGGTCAGAATAGCAACGGTTTTCCATATTTCGGAGAAAACAAAGAATATAGTCAGCCGGGCAGCGGAACATATGAATATGAAATGTCTTTTTTACCACATAACAGTAATTCTGAAAGTGTTGTAAAGGATAATCAGCTGACCTTGCTTACAAGCGAAGTATCAAATAAGTTTGCCGGCACCTTTAGTGTAAAAGATTATACAGCACCAAAAAACAAAAAAATAATTTGGTCTGTTACAAATACATTCCCAGAAGGCTGTGTGGCTATTGCAGAAGAGGAAGGAGAATTCTATATCTATAATGCCGGTGAGGCTATAGTAAGAGCACAGCTTGCAGATAAAGACGGGAATGTAGAAAAAACATTAGTGGAAGTTAGAGTTACCACCGTTACAGGCACAATAGAAGAAATAAAACTGTTTATTGCCGGTGAGGAAGTTACCAATGGAAATTATACTATTCAGGGCTCTGAACAAAAAACAATTCAGGTAAAAGCAAAATATGAAGGCAAAGAAGGTTTCATTGGTGTTACATCTGCTATGTTTGAATTTACTACAAAGGATACAGACTATCTTGATACGAAATTCAACTACAGCACATTCTGTTTCAAAAAACCTGGTAACGCAAGCATTAAGGTTACAAGTAAAGATAACGCAAATGTTACTGCGACTGTAAACATGACCTCTGAGTATGTTGCAGCCACTAAAATTACTCCAGGGGTATCCGGAATAATTACAATTCACGGACGTAATGCAAATGACTGGCAGAACAAAACACCACTATTTAACCCTATTTACAATGGAGTAAATATAGAACCATCAAATGCCAGCTATTCATCCAGTGATTATTGGAATGTAACAAGCAGCGACAGCAATGTAGGTATATACGGAGAAACAGCATATATTCCAGTAGGCGCAGGAACAGTAACTTATACAGCTACACTTTCATATGTAGATCCATCTGGAAATCCAGTTGTTGTTTCAGGAAGCAGTGATGTAACATTTAAATATGAAAATCCGCTGAAAGAAATTGTAGCAGAGAAAGATAAGATAGAGGTCAAGAATAATACAAAAACAGCACTTAGCATTATTTTTACCGGTATTAAAGAAGGTTGGAGTATTTCAGAACCTACAATTGATTGGACATACGATAAAGCAAATATTGTAGAAATTTATAGAGATACAGAAAAAGATGGATTTAAGCGTGATGAATCAGCTTATGACAATAATATGTATGTTCTTGGAACAGACTATATTATAAAAGCAGTTGGTGAAGGCACCGTAGTAGCTACGGGTACACCTAGAGATTCGAGCGGTGGTGCAGATCCGATTAAAGTAACTATAACAGTGACTAAAGGAGAAAATATTCCGGTTGTAGACATCTATAAAATTGTTGCAGATGGAATTGAAAGCTGTATAAAATATTTAAGCAGCAAAAATATTCCTTATGTATATAGCAGTGAGTGGATGATTTTGGCACAGATGAGAGCCGGACAAGCAATAAGTGATAAAAACATTTCAGATTATTTAACAGATCTGAACAAAGAAATCGCTAAATGGTCTTCTACTAAAAAGCCAACGGACATTGAACGTGTATCTCTTACACTTACTATATTAGGAAAAGATATTACAGATTATAATAATAAGAATCTAGCAGAGATGATTTATAATCATCCTAATCTTGATTCTGGTTCAAATGAGCTGATATATGCTTTGATTGCTCTGGATGCCGCTAAAGTCACACCGCCATCTGATGCAAAGTGGTCCAAAGCAGAAATGATAGACAAGCTTCTTGATTTCCAAAATGAAAATGGCGGATTTGGACTAAATTCCAATGCTTCTTCAGATATTGATATTACTGCGATGGCCTTGCAGGCATTAGCTCCTTATCAGTCGAACCAAGAGGTTAAGCAAGCAAGTGATAAAGCAATTGGTTTTCTGAAAAACGAGATAGATAAAATATCCTATGGCTATGGAACAGCAGAAAGTAATGCACAGGTAATACTTGCTCTGGCAACATTAAACATGGATGCAGTAGAAAGTGGTTTTGGTACAAAATATGAAAACATTTTCTCTCATCTGATAAAAAATTATTCTACTGAAGGCTATGGATTTAGACATGATACCACAAAAAATGAAGCAAACAACATGGCTACAATACAGGTACTTCAGTCATTGGAAGCATACAGAAGATATATGGAAGAAGAACCTTCTTACTGGGATTTGACACAAAAAAGTGTTACATATAAGACTGTTATCAGATTAATTGATGCTATTGGTAATGTAACAGAAGCAAGTCGAAATACAATCGAAAGTGCAAGAACAGCATATGATTCTCTTTCTGATGCAGACAAGGCAAAAGTTACAAACTACGATATTTTAGTTGCGGCTGAAAAGAAACTGGAAAGCTTAAAAAATCCAGGAAAAGTTGAGAACATAACCAGCAAAGATAATGATTGTTACGGTTCGTTAGAAGGTTCCATCTCTGAGCTGATTGATAAACTACTAACTGCTGACGAAAAGAAATTAGTTGAATCAGGTCAAAATGTCAAAGTATCATTATCTGTAAAAGATATAATGAATGCAATATCAGCTGTTGATAAAGCATTAATTGAAAAGAATTTGAAAAATAACAAAGTTGGACTGTACTTAGACATTACATTATTAAAACAGATTGGTAATAATGATGCTGTCAAGATTGCTGAAACTAATGGCAAGGTAAAGGTTACAATTATTGTGCCGGATTCTTTAAAGAATAATGATAAATCTATTAATCGTACTTATAAAATCATGAGAATTCATGATGGAAAAGTGGATTATCTAGATACTGCATATGATTTAAAGACAGGCAAGCTTTCTTTTGAAACTGATGCTTTTTCAACATATGCATTGGTCTACAGTGATGCTCCTGTTATTCCTAAGACCGGTGATAGTAACAATATTGGGCTCATGCTTGGCATGATGGCAATGAGTTTAGCAGTGGCAGTTGTTATTAGAAGAAAAAATAAAGCTGTTAAATAATACTATAAAAAAGCAAAATGCTCCCCTAAAAAATAAGAGGCAGGGAGTTCCTCATTGGAATTCCCTACCTCTTTTTATTATAAGCTTAAATTCAATTTAGTATTTAGAATCTTATTTTCTTACTGTTCATACCCACATTGAGTACTATTCCTATACCGATGAGGCTGGCGATTACAGATGTGCCACCACCTGAAAGAAGCGGCAGAGTAATTCCTGTTACAGGCATGATACCCATTGTCATTGCAATGTTTTCAAATATCTGGAACAGGAACATGGCAGTAAAGCCTGTTACAATTAGTGCTCCATGCCAGTCCACAGCATTGCTTATTATCTTAATAAATCTATAGAGAAGAATACCATAAAGAAGTATTACCGCAAAGCCGCCGATAAATCCAAGCTCTTCAACGACTACAGAAAAAATAAAGTCGGACTGCTGAACAGGGATGAAATCCATTTCCTTCTGAGTTCCCTTGAATAAGCCCTTTCCAAAGAATCCACCCGAACCAATTGCAACCTTTGACTGCCACACCTGATAATTGCCGGGAAGACTTAAGTTGTCGGGGTGGAGGAAAGCTTCAATACGGTCCTTCTGGTAGTCCCCGAGGAAGTTGTAAGCGATAGGAATTGCGGCCGCAACACCAATTATTGACTTTAGGAATATCTTGTAATCAATACCTGCAAAGAATACCATGAAAATCCATATAGACATATAAACAAGGGCACTTCCGAGGTCTTCTTTTAATACTATCAATATGATTGGAACAGCATAAAGACCGGCAAGAACAACACCTCTGAATTTCTTAATATCTTCCCTGTGATCGGTCAAATATGTTGCCATAAGGAAGATAAAAAGTATCTTTACAAATTCCGATGGCTGAAGAGTGGTTATGCCAAGATTGATCCACGCTCTTGAGCCATACTGTTCAATGCCGAGCCCTGGGATGTACACCGATAAAAGCAGAATAATGGATGCTATATACATCGGTTTTGTAATGCCAAAAAATAGTGAATAATCAACCTGCAGGACGAAAAGCATAGCAACGAATCCTAAAAAATAGGCGAGTGCCTGAACGAGAACTGCTCTGTTTAGTACAAAACCTCCGTCATAAACTGTACTCTCAAGCATAAGCAGGCTGATACAGCCTAAAGCACATACTACAAGCAGTATTTTTTTATCTACAGCCTTCAGCGGCTCAAAAAATTTTTTCATACATTATTACCTCAAAACCCTTATTCGGTTTATTATACCTATTTTCTGTGAAGATATCAAGGACTTAAGGTAAAGCTAGGGGAGTGAAAACAATTATTTACAAAATTGTAATTTTAAGATATAATGGATAATGTATGAACATTAACTAAAGAAGAAGGAGGTGTGGTAATGGCTCCAATCGTTGTAAAAATAATTTTTGCAGTTTGCGGCCTAGCTGCAGGTGCATTAATCGGATATATTTACAGGAAGAATGTCGGCGAAAAGGCTATAGGAAGTGCTGAACAGAAGGCAAAGAATTTAATCCTTGACGCTGAGAATAAGTCCGAGACAATGAAAAAAGAAGCTATTCTTGAGGCAAAAGAAGAAGCTCACAGATTAAGAAGTGAAGCTGAGAAAGATGCCAGAGAGAGAAGAGCTGAAATACAGCGTTCTGAACGTAGATTAATTCAGAAGGAAGAATCTATTGACAGAAAACTCGAAAATATTGAACGCAAAGAAGAAAGCATTACACAAAAGGAACAGGCAATTATCAACAAACAGAAGGACCTGGATACAGTTATTTCAAAACAACTTGAAGAATTGGAGAGAATTTCCGGATATACAGTAGACGAAGCAAAAGCTATCTTATTGTCAAATGTAGAGAAGGAAGTTCGTCACGACGCTTCTCTGATGATTAAGGATATAGAATCCAAAGCAAAGGAAGAAGCAGACAAAAAGGCAAAGTATATAATTACAAATGCTATTCAGAGATGTGCTGCAGACCATGTGGCAGAAACTACAGTTTCAGTAGTTGCACTACCTAACGACGAAATGAAGGGAAGAATCATAGGTCGTGAAGGAAGAAATATCAGAGCTATCGAAACATTAACAGGAGTTGACCTTATTATCGACGATACTCCGGAAGCAGTAATCTTATCAGGCTTTGACCCTGTAAGAAGAGAAATCGCAAGAATAGCTCTTGAAAAGCTGATTGTAGATGGAAGAATCCATCCTGCAAGAATTGAAGAAATGGTAGAAAAAGCCGAAAGAGAAGTCAATGCAATCATTAAAGAAGAAGGTGAACAGGCAGCCTTTGAGGTTGGCATTCACAATCTTCATCCTGAATTGATCAGACTACTCGGAAGACTGAAATACAGAACTTCCTACGGACAGAACGTGCTCAAGCATTCTGTTGAGGTTGCTCATCTTGCCGGTCTCATGGCAGGAGAGCTTGGTCTTGATATCAAGCTGGCAAAGAGAGCAGGGCTTCTTCATGACATAGGCAAGGCTCTTGACCACGAAGTAGAAGGTACTCATGTAGACATAGGTATCGATGTCCTCAAGAAGTATAAGGAAAACGAGGCAGTTATCAATGGCATGGCAGCTCATCATGGCGATTATGAACCAAAGAGCATGGAAGCAGTTCTAATTGCAGCTGCTGATGCGCTTTCTGCAGCAAGACCTGGTGCAAGACGCGAAACATTGGATGCTTACATCAAGAGACTTGAAAAGCTCGAAGAAATTGCTAACACAACTCCTGGAGTTGAAAAAT
>CALZMV010000079.1 GCA_945788655.1 uncultured Clostridia bacterium
CAGCATGCTCTTCTGCAATACCAACATCGAACAATCTGTCCGGAAATTCTTTCTTAAAGACTCCAAGTCCTGTTGCTTCACACATTGCTGCAGTTATTGCTACTATTTTTTCGTCATCTGATGCCTTATCGGTAATAAATTTGCCTATCAGTGAAGAAAAAGATTTTTCATCAGTTTTTTTTGCTGTAACTGCACCTGTTGTAGGATCAAAAGGTCCAATTCCATGGAATTTGCTAGGATTGTTTTCGGCGTTCTTATACCCTTTTCCCTTTTTAGTAATTACATGAATCAATACAGGTTCATCCAGAGATTTTGCATTATTTAAATTGTAGCATAACTCCTCTAGATTATGACCATCAACAGGACCAAAGTAGGTAAAACCAAGGGACTCGAACAGTAATCCTCCCTGATTTATTATGGAATACTTTATATCGTTTTTTATATCAGCCAGACCATTTGCTATAGAATGACCTATGCCGGAAGATGTGCCAATTTTTTCTTTTATGAATTGTTTTGCACTAATATAGCCTTTTGAAGTTCTTAAATTTCCAAGATATTTTGAAATGCTTCCTGTATTTGGAGATATTGACATACCATTGTCATTTAAAATTACAATGACTTTTGATTTTGAATCGCCAATATTGTTTAATGCTTCAAAGGCCATACCTCCGGTTAGAGAACCGTCGCCAATAACTGCAATTATTTCATTTTTTTCTTTTTTTAAATCTCTTGCAGCTGCAAGACCTGCAGCGGCAGAAATAGATACACTGCTATGACCTGTATCATAAATATCATGTACACTTTCCTTTGATTTAGGAAATCCGCTAAGTCCATCAAGCTGCCTTAAAGTATCAAAGTCTTTTGCTCTTCCGGTTAGGATTTTGTGCACATATGCCTGATGACCTACATCCCATATTATTTTGTCTTTCGGGCTATCAAAAACTTTATGTAAAGCTAATGTAAGTTCAACAACACCTAAATTAGATGCCAGATGACCTCCTGTTGCAGAAACTTTGCTTATTAGGAAATCCCGTATGGAGTATGATAAAAGGTCAAGTTCATCTAAAGACATATTTTTTAAGTCTTCAGGGAAAGTATAGTCTAAAATGTTGTTTTTCATTGTTTTACCTTTTATTTATTGCGATTTGCCAGCATAATTACAAGATCTTTAAAGAACTCTGCGTTGTCATAATATTCAGATATTGCTTCTACCGCGCTTTCTGTAAGTTCTTTTAGTCTTTCTTGTGCTGCCTCTACGCCATTTATCGATGTGTATGTGTTTTTGTTCTGCTTTTTATCCGCACCTGTTTTTTTTCCAAGTTCTTCCTGATCGCCGATTACATCGAGGATATCGTCAGCAATCTGGTAAGCAAGTCCTAGGTTTTCAGCATATTTTGTGAAATTGCTAATCATATCAGATGTAGGATTACCTAAATATAAACCTGCAATTATGGATGCAGAAATAAGAGCGCCGGTTTTATTTAAATGAATATATTCAAGTAATTCGTTTGATGCTACCGCATTTTCAGCTTCAATATCTGAAACCTGACCTGCAACCATACCTCTTACACCGGAACCTTTAGCGATAGCGTATGCTGCGTTTACTCTTTTCTTTATCTGCTGAGGATCGTCGAAAAACATCATCATATCCTTATAAATTGCTTCAAAAGCACATGTGAGAAGCCCATCTCCTGCAAGAATCGCAATGGCTTCTCCAAAAACCTTGTGATTGGTTGGAACACCTCTTCTCAAATCATCATTATCCATGGCAGGAAGATCATCATGAATCAGAGAATATGTGTGAATGTATTCAACTGCGCATGCGTACGGAAGCGCTTCTTTGATGTTACCTCCAGCGAACTCACATGCAGCCAAAAGCATTACAGGGCGTAATCTTTTACCTCCGGCAACTAAACTGTATTTCATCGAATCGTATAGTGAAATACTTTTATTATCGATGTTCGGAATAAAATCTAAAAGATGTTCATCAACTAAAGCTTTATATTCATCAAAAGTTCTGTCCATTTTTCTATGCCTCCTCTTTCCTTATGGTATCAATTTTCTGACTTGCTTCCTTAAGGATAGAATTACATTGCTCGTAGCACTTAATACCTTCCTCATAGTACTTTATTGCTTCTTCAAGCGTAGTATCTTCTTTTTTTATTAGTTCAGACATTTCTTCGAGTTTTTTTAATGATTCTTCAAAACCCAAATCATTCACCCTCTTTCGATAGTTTAGTGATAGTAAATTGTGCTGTTCCGTCTTTTAGATGCAATATATAAGTTGAATTGTCTTGTAGTTCGCTTATTGATGAAATAACTCTTCCTTCTTTGTTTTCTAAAACAGAATATCCTTTGTTAAGAATGTTAAGAGGATTGTTTTCTTTTAATATAATATAATTTTGCTCAATCTGATGAAATAACCTGTCAATTCTGTTTAACAGAATAAGTTTCATGTTATCGGCATATCTGTCGGTTAGTGTTTTTGAATATAAAACCTTGCTTTTCAGGTCTGATGAAATATTATCTATTAATTCATCAATTCTGTTTTGTAATATTTCATCATTTGGAACGGCTTTTTCTGCTGCCGCTGTAGGCGTTTCCGCTCTGTAGTCTGCAACAAAATCACAAATTGTAAAATCAATTTCATGGCCTACTGCAGAAATAACGGGAATTTCACTTCTAAAAACAGCCCGTGCCAGCACTTCTTCGTTGAAAGCCCAGAGATCTTCGGTAGAACCGCCTCCTCTGCCAACAATCAGAACATCTATGTCTTTATGGTTTTTATTGATAAAATCAAGTGTATCAGCAATATCTTGAGCAGCGTCCTTTCCCTGAACCAATACGGGGAAAACATTTACGTCAACCATCTTTGTTCTAGTAGTTATTATCTTCAGAATATCCCTGATTGCGGCGCCGGTTTCAGATGTTACAATGCCCACTTTCCTTGGAAATTTTGGGAGTGGTTTCTTATATTTTGCATCAAATAAGCCTTCCCGGTCTAACTTCTTTTTCAACAGATCAAAAGCCATTGAAAGATTGCCTTCACCTGAAATTTCTATACTTCTTACAAATAAAGTATAAGTGCCGCCTTTTTTATATACATTGATATAACCGTGGACTACAACCTCAAGTCCATCTCCAAGTTCATAATTGAGCCTATTGAAACAGCTTGATGGAAGAAAACAATTAATTTTAGAGTTTTCATCAACCATCGAAAAATAAACATGTCCTGAACTGTGATACTTTAAATTTGATATCTCTCCGGCAACGGATATATTGCCTAAAAGCGGATCTGTCGTTAATACTCTGCTTATATATTCATTTAACTGTGAAACCGTAACAGGCTTTAAGGCCATATCTTTTTACCTCCAAGCAGAGCGATTCCGATTGCATTATCTGATGCAAGCTTTGAATCAGCAAAAAATAATTGTAAATTATGCGGTTTATTGCTAAGCAAGTAATGCTTGATATAAGCACTTGATGAGACGCCACCGGCATAAAGAAATTTATTAATCCCATGTTTTTCACTTAGTTGAATTGTCATCTCTAAAATTGAAGAAGACAGCTTTTGAAAAAGTTCAAAAATTATTTCCTCAGAGCTTACCTGGTCAAGAAGTCTTTGAGCCTGAGTTTCGATTCCGGAAAGGTTCACATAACCATCGATGACTTTAATTTTTGTAAGATGATTATTCTTAATTTGACAGGATCTACCTTGAGTTATACTGTCCATTTCTGCACCACAAGGAAAAGACATTCCCAAAGAAACGCCTATTCTATCGAGAACCTGTCCATATGCCAAATCTCTGCTTCCACCAACAATTTCAAAAATTTCTTCTTTTCTGTTCACTAAAATTGCTTCCGTAGTACCTCCGCTAAAGTGAAAAGAAATGAAAGGATCTGATTCATTAAGTGGAGAATAGTATCTAACCGCTTCAATATGACCCTCCTGATGAGAAAACTCAAAACCCGGAACATTAAGGCTTGAAGCCAATACACCGGCAAAGCTTTCACCTGCCATAAAAACAGGCATATATGAGCCCTCAACCGGTCTAGGTCTTGTTGAAACAGCTATACAGCCTATGTTATTTCTTATTTCCTTATCAGAAATAGCATTGCTGATTATATGAGGAAGTTTCTTTACATGCTGAAAAAAGGCGTCAGATTGTCTTAGCCCTCTTTCACCTTTCTTTACATCAAGAAACTCCTGTGCGTTGAATAATATATTTCCTTCTACATCCACAACGGCAACAGATGTTTTATAATTGCTGGTGTCTATTCCCAGAGATAATTTTTCAGTAAACATTATTTTAGATATTTTTTAATACTGCATTGATAAACTTTGCAGAATTTTCAGTTCCGTATTTTTTTGCCAGTTCAACAGCTTCATTAATAGAAACGGCTTTCGGAATATCTTCCATAAAAAGTATTTCGCAAGATGCAAGTCGTGCAACTGCCAAATCAGCCTTAGGCATTCTTTTAACGGACCATTTTTGTGAATGTTCGTTGATTTTTTCGTCAATAAGCTCAATATTATCACATAACTTTTGTATCAATTCGTCTACATATGGTTTTTGTTCACCTAATGTTTCATATACAGGGAACTTGATAAGCGCCTGCGGAAGAAATTCATTATGAACCTCCATATGGAAAATTACCTGCATTGCAAATTCTCTTGCTTCTGATCTTTTCATAATATCTCCTGTTTTATTGTATTTTTATTAGGCAGTACAACACCTTCAATGTGAATATTAACCGCCCCGATTTCCTGTTTAATAGCTTTTGAAACTTTATCCTTGACAGTACTTTGAATATCAAAGGCTAACTGAGGAATATTACATCCGTAATCAGCAACTATTGATATGTCTATGACAAACATGTCATCCTTGTTTTTTGAAATTTTAATACCATTGGCAGAAGTATCTTTGCCGACAATTATTTTGGAAATGTTATCAGCAATGCTATCATTTAAATGATTAACGCCCGGTACTTTCAGAGTTGCTTCACGTGCTTCTATTCTGATTAAATCCTCAGATATTTTATTTAAAACCTGCTTTTCAGACATAATTACACCTCAAAAAAATTATAACAGAACGGGTGCTGATTTTCAACAGATAACAGACAACTAAAAGAAACCTCCGGACAATATGTGCCAGGAGGTTTACCTCTTTGCTTATTTTATTATGGCAAATACTATTAAAACAATAAATAAAATAAAGTTTGTGCCAATAAGTTTCCCCACTGAATTCTGCAGAACATCATCCTTTTCTATGCAGTTCTTTTCTTCAGGAGATTTTATTGCGAATAAATTTTCTCCAATCAGTCTTGGGTTATGCAGAAAAATATTACCCTGCTCAATAGCACCCTTAAGCATTTTTCCGGATTCTATTCTTGCTGAATCAAATGCATAGGAAAGACCCTCCACAGCAATGTTAAGAGGCTTTCTATAGAACCAGTCTGTATCTAAGGTAATCTTTTCTTTAGGCTTCATATGTTCCAAATACATTATAAATGCAACGGTAGCTGCCGCAAAGAGCTGAACATATTGAGTAACATGATCTACAGTAAATGGATGCCCATCTGTTCCAAAAGGAGTCAAACTGTACACTATATTTGGGAATATGCCTGTAATTACACAGGCGCCTGCACCTAAAACCATTGCAACTTTCATGTTATATGGTATATTTTTTTCATTTACTTCGAGATGAACATCACTTTTTCCAAAGAAAACAAAGTAATTTACCTTTAAGGTAACAGACATTAAGGTCCCGATACTTGCAATCATGAGTAATATTTCTGCCCAATGAGCATTCTGTGCAGCTGCCCCCATTATTAGTGACTTGCTGACAAATCCGTTCAGCAGAGGGAAACCTGCAATGGCCATTGATGCGATTAAAAATGAATATGCAGTAACAGGCATTTTCTTTGCAAGTCCGCCTAGTTCACTTATTTTTCTCTTGCCTGTAGCAGTTATAACAGCACCTGCAGCCATAAGAAGAGTTCCTTTATAAAGTATATGGTTGAATGCATGAGCGCAAGCTCCATCTATGCCCATTTCTCCACCTATTGCTAAAGAAGCAATCATGTATCCTACCTGGCTTATAATATGATATGCAAACAATCTTCTTAGATCGTTTTCAATTAGAGCCATGCATGCACCCCATAGGGCCATAAATACGCCGAAATAGATTAGTAATTCAGTACCGGCAAAAATTCTTATAAGGCAGTATACTCCAACTTTTGTTGTGAAAGAACCCATGTATACCGTGCCGCCCATTGTAGATTCTGGATAAGCATCGGCAATCCACGCATTTAAAGGCGGTATTGCAGCATTTACAGCTATTCCTACTAAAATAAGCC
>CALZMV010000080.1 GCA_945788655.1 uncultured Clostridia bacterium
AAAGCACCATCCTCTAATGCATCTTTCAGATATTTTTTCATAGAATTCATCTGTTCGTCAGACGGTTTCTCAGGGCTAAAACCCATGGCTGCAATTCTGATAGTTCCGTGTCCTACCAGAGTTCCAACATTAACGCTTGGCTTGGCAGCTTCAACACATGAGAAATACTCTCTCAAAGATTCCCAGCTAAAGGGCTTGTCCCCAAAGCTTTCGCGCAGATAGTATCTGTGATCTGATTCAAAAGCGGGATTAAAGGGAGCAGCCGAAATTCCGCAGTTTCCACCAAAATCTGTTGTAATACCCTGAAGTATTCTGCTGTGTGCCTCAGGTACATCAATTATAGTTGTATCACTGTGCGTGTGAATATCAATAAATCCCGGAGAAAGAATCATTCTCTCCCCATCCAATACTTCTCTGCTCTCTTCTGTTTCCTCCGTAGAAGGCTGCATATTTCTATACACCTTTGCAATGCGTCCTTCGGAGACAGCAATTGCGCCGTTAAATGCAGGCTCTCCTGTTCCGTCTACTATTGTTACGTTCTTTATCATTAAATCATATTTCATAATTGTCTCCTCAGATTTTTTCTTATAAAATACTACAGTATAATTATATTTATATGCAAAATTACTGCCAAGAAAAAGCAATAAAAAAATGTAAAAAAACGTTGGTATTTATTAAACATCATTTTCAAAATGTCTTAAATAATCGTTTTTATGTGTTTTAATAGGATTAAACATTTTTAAAACTGAATTAAAAAAGCTGATACAACTAATAGCTAAGGAGTTACAGTATGTTTTTTTTGGTATGAATTTTGCGTTAGTATTAATATATATGAGTGTGCTCCGTGTGCGCATAGAAAAACAAAGGAAAGGGAACTGAAATAATGAGACTAAACAAAGAAAAAATGATGAACGCTTCTGAAGTTGCAAAGGCTTCTATGAAAAAAAATCTTGTGCCAGGTCTCGCAATGGCATACATTTCAGAAGGTAAGCTGGTACGTACAGAAACCGTTGGTATTGCCAATCCTGAAACAGGTTTGGAAGTGACGGAGGCAACACACTTTGAAGCTGCATCCCTGACAAAGCCGGTTTTCGCCAAAATTGTTTTAGATTTGGCATCAGATGGTTTAATCGATCTTGACAAACCAATCAGCTCTTATGCAGCAGATATCATGCCCTCTGACGATCCCCGCTGCATGAACATAACTGCAAAGCATGTACTGTCCCATGGCACAGGCCTTCCAAACTGGGGTGACGTACCGGTTCCAATAGCTTTTGACCCAGGAACCTCCTTTGGCTATTCAGGTAAAGGCTATACTTACCTTCAGGATGCTATAGAGAAAGTAACAGGAAGGAGAATCGACGATCTTATGCAGACTGAAATTTTCAATCCACTAGGAATGGATGATGCTGCAATGATCTGGACAGGGCCTCTAAACAGAACTCTCGCACGTACTGTTGATAAGGATGGTAAAATTGAGCCTCCTCGTGATAGATGTCAGCATTCTGTTGCTAGGGAGCCTAACAGTGCATTTTCACTTCATGTAACAATAAAAGACTATCCTAAATTTGTGGAATCAGTTCTTGCAGATGAGGCTCTAATCGATAAAATCTACTCCCATAAGAATCCTGCTGACCATGATGTTGTATGGGGTCTTGGATGGGGAACCTACAAAGATTTAATCTGGCACTGGGGTGACAATGGCGGTTTCAAATCGCTTGTGTGTTTCGACCCCGTAACTAAAGACGGCATGTTAATTCATACAAATGGCTTTAACGGATTGAAAGTCTGCTACGATTTGTTTGAATATGTTGCCGAATATGACTTGTCAGATATAAAAGAAATGATTGCTCACGCAGAATAAACATACATTTTTCCCTATAATACTCTAACGCTAAAAGCCCCGGTAATTTGATTTACCGGGGCTTTTAGCTTGTTAGTTAGTAGAGTTATTACAATTCTATTATTAGAATGTCATATCTAAGAATACAGAAGTACCATCGGATAATGTCTTGTATCCCTTCAGATCGCTTGTGTATGCAACATAGCTTAATTCTTCTGTAAGTGGAAGAATGTTAACATTTTCATACATCATTGACTGTAACTGTCCAACCTTCTTAGTTCTTTCAACAGGATCTGCTTCTGCAGCTGTCTGATCAACTAAATCGCGATATGCTGTAGTATCTCCAGGGTTGTTTGTTCCATCATAGTAGAACAAATCGAATAGAAGCATTGGTTCTGCCCATGCTAAGCATTCAATACCTGAGTCATATTCGTTATCAGAAATCTTTTCGTAGATATAGTTCCAGTCAAGAGTTTCAATATTCAGTTTGAATCCAACTGCCTTTAACTGATCAGCCATCTTCTGAATCATATCAGTTGAGCTTTCCCATGAATAGAATGTGAATTCTAACTTATTTCCGTTCTTTTCAAGGATTCCGTCTCCATCTGTATCTTTCCAACCGGATTCTGCTAATAATTTCTTAGCCTCATCAGGATTGTTTGCAAGATTTTCCTTGAACCATTTTTCTGAGTTTTCGTCGTAGCACTGAACCTTATCGATAACCAGTGAATATGCAGGTTTAAGCATTCCGTCGGATGTTGCTGCGATAGCTTCTCTGTCAATTGCAAGTGCTAAAGCTTTTCTTACATTGATATCCTGGAAGATACCCTTATCAGTGTTTAGTTCGAAGTAGTCTAAAGTAGGATATGAAGAATCAACGATTTCAACGCCTTCCATGCCTTCAAGTTCTTTATACATTTCACTTGAAAGACCTCCTAAGAAGTGAACAGTACCATTCTTGAATTCTTCTGTCTGAGTGAATTCTTCAACGTTAAATCTGATGCTTACGTTTTTGATCTTCATAGCGCCGTGGTTTTCAGCTAATGGGTTGTTGCATGTCCAACCTTCATTTGCAACCAGCTTAACTTCTGAACCAGATACATATTCTTCAATTGCATATGGTCCATATGGATGAGAATCCCACATTAATTCTTCATCTGTCATTTCATCTAATTCATCTTTGTCGATTACTACAAGGAATCCACTTGTTAAGTAGTATTCTAGTTCTGATCTGTAAGAACTGAAGTGTAATGTAACAGTTCTTCCGTCAACATCCATCTTCTCGATGTTACTGTAACCGCTGTTGTATGGGCTTACTTCCTGTCCATGAAGAATTGATGCAACTATGTCTTCAGGTTCTACTGTTTCTCCTGTTGAATACTTCATTCCTTCAGGAACATCAAAAGTAGCAGTTTTTCCATCCTCGCTTACCTTCCAGTTTGTACATACATAGTCTACCATTTTGCCTTGATCAGGGTCCCACTGGAACAGTGGTGCTGCAACCATGCTTGTGAATCCTGAAGTACTGTCTAACTGATAGCAGTCAATGCCGTACCACTCGTCATCAATTGCAACAAAAGTATCCTTGTCATCGGAACCTCCGCCACAAGCGGCCATGGTAAATACCATTGCGAAGATTAATCCTAATACTAATAATTTCTTTTTCATCTTCGTTTCTCCTTTTCAAAGATTAATGTTTAAGTTAAAACTTATTTTCGAGTTTAGTATCTCGATTTATTCCATATCCAGAGGATGGAAGCAGGCTACCATGTGGTCTGATGTAACCATTCTATTCTCTGGCATTGTGGAGCTACATTCATCTGTGGCATATGCACATCTGTCACAGAATCTGCACCCTTCACCTATTTTGATAAGACTTCCCGGGTCTCCTTTCAGGAGTTCTTTTTTTCTGTCGCGCAGCTTAGGGTCAAGCACCGGTGCGGCATCAAGAAGGCCTTTAGTGTAAGGATGTCTTGCATTGTTTGCAATTTCTTCAGTTGGTCCGAATTCTACGAGACGACCAAGATACATAACTGCAATCTTATCACTTATATACTTAATTACATTTAAATCATGTGTGATTACCAGATAAGTCAATCCCATTTTTTCCTGAAGATCCAAAAGCAGATTCAGAATCTGAGCCTGAACTGAAATATCAAGGGCACTTGTCGGTTCATCCAAAATCATAATCTTCGGATTCAGTGCCAAGGCTCTTGCAATGGCTATTCTCTGGAGCTGTCCACCGGATAGCTGATGCGGATAGCTGTTCAGATAACGTCTGTCCATCTTTACCATATCAAGAACTTCTCCGGCCTTTTTCTTGGCCTCAGCCTTTGTAACTCCATGTATAATCATAGGCCTCATAATAGATGCCTCTACCGTCTGTCTTGGGTTCAGATTAGAAGCCGGATCCTGGAAAACTACTGCAACCTCGCTGCGAAGTTTTTTAAGTTCCTTGCCATGCAGTCTGGAAGGATCCTTTCCATTGATTGTCATGCTGCCGCCTGTTTTCGGTGTCAGATTGAGTAACACTCTGGCAAGTGTTGTTTTGCCGCTGCCGGACTCGCCTACAAGGCCTACAATTTCGCCCTTGTTTATGGTGAAAGAAATATCATCCACTGCCTTTGCATATGTTTTTTTAGTCTTAATCAGACCCTTTGATATGGTGAAGTACTTCTTCAGTCCATCAAGCTTAATAATTTCTTGCTGTTCCATTTAGAAGTCCTCCTTTCCTATCATATGACAGCGGCAGAAATGACTGCCACTTATATTAGTAGCTTCAGGTGTTTCATTAAAGCAGATTTCCTTAGCATAAGGGCATCTGTTTGCAAATCTGCAGCCTGGTTTCTTTTCAGTAATACGCGGAACGGTTCCTTCTATTGTCTGAAGTCTTCCGTCTTTCTTTGTTCCGCTTGGCAATGCCTGCATCAAAAGCTTTGTATAAGGATGAACAGGGTTTTCAAATATTTCGAACACATCGCCTGATTCAACCATTTCACCGGCATACATGATGCCGATTTTATCTGCAATTTCTGCAACAAGTCCGAAATTGTGAGTAATAAGCATAATTGCTGTATTAAACTGTTCCCTAAGCTGTTTTAGTATCTCAAGTATCTGTGCTTCGATAGTAACATCGAGAGCTGTTGTCGGTTCATCGGCAATGAGAAGCTCAGGATTACGTGACAGCATCATAGCAATCATTACACGCTGTCTCATACCGCCTGATAGTTCATGAGGGAAGCTTTTTGTACGCTCTTCTGCGTCAGGCATCTTAACATCCTTAAACAATTTTAAAACTCTGTTCCATGCCTCAGTCTTATCTACCTTATCAAGAAGAATAGCTTCGGCAGTCTGTGAACCTACTGTATATACAGGATTCAGGGAATCAAGCGGGTTCTGGAATATCATGCCGATTTCTTTGCCCCTGATTGCTTCCATTTCTTTTTGGCTGCTCTCTCTAATGTTCTTACCTTTGAAAATAATCTCACCTGTAATAATCTCGTTGCCTCCCGGCAGAAGATTCATAATACTGTGAGCTACAGTGGATTTACCGCAGCCGGATTCTCCTACTATTGCAAACACTTCACCCTTGTTTATTACACAGTTTATATCGTTTACTGCGGAAAGATATCCATCTTTAACCTTGTAGTCAATGGATAAATGATTAAGTCTTAATAATTCCTCACTCATTGTTTCTCCCCCCTTTACTGCGATTTCATATGTGGATCCAGAAGGTCTCTTAAACCTTCACCCAGGAGGTTGAATCCAAATGTTGTATATACAAGAGCAAGACCAGGATACAAGCTGAGCCATGGTGCTGTTGTGATACTCTTAATTCCGTCTGAGATCGCAAGTCCCCAGTCAGGTGAAGGTGGCTGTGAACCAAGTCCGAGGAAGGATAATGTTGTTGTTGACATGATTGTTCCCGGAAGGTTCAATGAAACAAGTACAATCAGTGAAGGCACTATATTAGGCAGGATATATCTGAACATCAATGCCACATTGGATTCACCGAAAGCTTTTCCTGTTTCTACGAATGCCATATTTCTAAGGGACAAGGTCTTAGCTCTTACAGTTCTTGCATAGCTTGCCCATGCAACAAGAGATATTGCTATGATTGAGTTAGTAAGTCCCTTTCCAAGGATTGTTACTACGGCAAGAGCCAGTATTGTACCGGGGATACACCATGTAACGTCAGTCATAAACAGGAGAACCTTATCAACCCATTTACCAAAATATCCGCACAGCAGTCCAACTACAACGCCTATAGCAAGCTGCAGTGTTCCTCCCAGAAATGCAACCCACAGAGCAGGTCTGGAACCATAAATAACTCTCGAAAACATATCTCTTCCAAGCTGATCTGTACCAAACAAATACTCTGCACAAGGTGCTGTATATCTAGGACCTACATTCTGCTGATCAAACT
>CALZMV010000081.1 GCA_945788655.1 uncultured Clostridia bacterium
AGGCAAAGGATGAGCTTTATGGGCTTGCAAAGGGGAATTTAGAGAACATATTGAAAATGGGATGTGTAAAGGCATTGACAGGACCCCTTGAAAGAAATGACATTGAAACGGTAAAAAGTCATATCGAATGCCTGGAACCGAAGATGCGCACCGTATATCAGTCCAATGCTGACTACCTTATCGAGGTTGCAGCGAGGAAGCATCCTGACAGAGATTACACTTCCATGAGGCAAATATGTCAAAGGTCATATACAGAGTACGAATGATAATGTAAAGAAAGAGGTATAGAATGAAGAATACTGTTTTAACACTTCAGAAACAAAAAGAAGAGCATGATAAGATTATTATGGTTACAGCTTATGATTACACCACTGCCAAGATTATGGACGAGTCAGGTGTAAACACAATACTGGTAGGCGATTCCCTGGGAATGGTAATGCTTGGGTACGAGGACACTCTGTCTGTAACTATGGAAGATATGATTCACCATACTGCGGCAGTTTCAAGAGGTGCCAAGAACTCCTTCGTAGTTGCGGACATGCCGTTCATGTCATATCAGACATCGGTTTACGATGCAGTATTAAATGCAGGGCGTCTTATGAAGGAGGGCCGTGCAAATGCCGTGAAGCTTGAAGGGGGCGTAGAGTTCGCACCGCATATTAAAGCTATAGTAGATGCATCTATTCCTGTAGTTGCCCACATCGGACTTACACCTCAATCTGTAAATGCCTTTGGTGGATTTAAGGTACAGGGCAAGGATTTAAGAGCTGCTCAGAAGCTCATAGAAGATGCAAAGGCAGTTGAAGCAGCCGGTGCATGCATGGTTGTTTTAGAATGTGTTCCTGCAAAGCTGGCTGAAAAGATTTCACAGGAGCTGACTATTCCAACTATAGGAATCGGTGCAGGTGCAGGCTGTGACGGTCAGGTGCTTGTATATCAGGATTTACTTGGAATGTACGGAGACTTTAAGCCAAAGTTTGTTAAAATATTTGCCGATGTGGGAACTGTAATGCGCGAAGGCGTTAAGAAATACATCGAGGAAACAAAAGAAGGCACATTCCCGGCTGAAGAACACTGTTTTAAGATAGATGATTCTGTAATTGAAAAGTTATATTAATCAGGAAAGGACGAAAAAATGAAGATTGTTTCAACAATACAAGAAGTTAGAGACCAGGTTAACCAATGGAAAAAAGAAGGCAAAAGTGTAGGCTTTGTTCCTACTATGGGATACCTTCATGAAGGTCATATGAGCCTTATTGATGCCGCATCAGAAAACGACAAGGTCGTAGTGAGCATTTTCGTAAATCCTATGCAGTTCGGACCAAATGAAGATTTGGCAAGCTATCCTAGAGATCTAAATCACGATGCAAAGATGTGCCAGGAACATGGGGTTGACCTTATTTTCCACCCTACTCCTGAAGAAATGTATGGGGACAGTTTCTATTCATATGTAGATATGAATGTTTTAACAGATGAACTATGCGGATTAAGCAGACCGGTTCACTTCAGAGGAGTATGCACAGTTGTAACAAAGCTGTTTAACATCGTAAGACCTGACAAAGCGTACTTTGGACAGAAGGATGCACAGCAGCTTGCAATCATCAAGAGAATGGTAAAGGATCTGAACATGCCTCTTGAAATCGTGGGATGCCCTATTGTCAGAGAAGAAGACGGCCTTGCCAAGAGTTCAAGAAACACATATCTTTCAGAAGAAGAAAGAAAGGCAGCACTGGTACTTAGCCGTTCCATCGCTTTAGGCAAAAAAATGGTTGAAGAGGGAGAACAAGACAGCAAGAAGGTTGTTGATGCAATGACTGTAGAAATCCAGAAGGAACCACTTGCAAAAATTGATTATGTCAAGATGGTGTCCTTAGAAACAATGCAGCAGGTTGAAACTATTGAGGGCGGAATTCTTACTGCCATTGCGGTATACATAGGTAAGACAAGATTAATCGATAATTTTATGTACGAGTTATAGGCCATTTGAGTAACGAAGAGGAGATATAAATGACAATTACAATGCTAAAAGCTAAAATACATCGCGCCACCGTCACTCAGGCGGAGCTGAATTATGTAGGCAGCATCACAGTGGATATGGACCTTTTGGAACAGTCAGGAATACTGGAATACGAAAAGGTTCATATTGTAGATATTAACAATGGTGCAAGATTTGAAACTTATACAATCGCAGGCGAAAGAGGAAGCGGAGTTATGTGTCTCAACGGCGCGGCAGCAAGAATGGTTCAGACAGGCGATAAGATAATTCTTATGGCTTATGCTGATGTTACACCTGAAGAAGCAAAGGAAATGAGACCTACAGTTGTCTTTGTAGATGATGAAAACAAGGTGACAAGCATAATGAATTATGAAAAGCATGGAGATATTTCAAAATAAAAGCTCTTTGCAATTGCCAATCTGAAAGAAAACAGTTACAATAGAATTGGTTAATCAGGGGAGACCTAATTTGATTAGTCTCCCCTTTAATATTATTTCTGAAAAATCGGAGGACAGGAATGTATAAGGAATTTGAAAAAATCGCTTCTCAGATCAGAGTGGATATAGTAAAGCAGGTGCACAGCGCTGGCTCCGGTCACCCCGGAGGCTCCCTTTCTGCAGCAGATATAGTGACCGCTTTATATTTTAAGGAAATGAACATCGACCCTAAGAACCCTGACATGAAAGGCAGAGACAAGTTTGTTCTATCAAAGGGACATGCTGCTCCCGTTCAGTATGCGGCACTTGCAGAGAAAGGATATTTTCCTGTTGAAGAGCTCCTTACCCTGAGAAAGCTCGGAAGCCATCTTCAGGGACATCCTAACAGAGATAAGGTTCCCGGAATCGAAATGTCAACAGGCTCTCTAGGACAGGGCTTTGCAGTATGCGTAGGTATGGCCCTGGCAAATAAGATGGACAATGATCCGGGCAGAGTATACACTCTCTTAGGAGACGGAGAATTACAGGAAGGTCTTATCTGGGAGGCTGCAATGGCTTCAGCCCATTATAAGCTGGATAATCTTTGCGTAATCGTTGACTGGAACGGTCTTCAGATAGATGGCAAGAACGATGATGTAATGACTGTTAAGCCTATCGATGAAAAGTTTAAATCCTTTGGATTTAATGTTATCCTAATAGATGGACACAGCTTTGAAGAAATATTTGATGCCTTTGATAAGGCAAGAGCATGCAAGGGAAAGCCTACCGCAATCATCGCCAAAACCCACAAGGGTCAGGGTGTTTCATTTATGACTGATGAAGCAGGCTGGCATGGTAAGGCTCCTGATGATGAGCAGACAAAACAGGCAGTTTTAGAGTTGGGAGGAGTATTATAATGGCAGAAAAAATGGCAACAAGACAGGCATATGGTAAAGCCCTGGTAGAAATAGGCAAAGAAAACTCCAACTTGGTTGTTATGGATGCTGACCTTTCCAAATCGACGATGACAGCTGAGTTTAAGAAGGTTTTTCCTGAGAGATTCCTCAATATGGGTATTGCTGAGCAGAATCTTTATGCATCGGCATGCGGAATCGCTTTATCCGGCAAGGTAGTGTGCGCAAGCACCTTTGCAATGTTTGCTGCAGGAAGAGCATTTGAAATAATCCGTAACTCTATCGGATATACAAGAGCCAATGTTAAAATCTGTGCTACTCATGCAGGAATCACTGTTGGCGAAGACGGTGCATCACACCAGACCTTTGAAGATATGGCTCTAATGAGAACAATTCCGGGAATGGTTGTTGTAAACCCATGCGATGGAGTATCAACTATGGCACTTATGAAGCAGGTTGTTGAGCATAACGGTCCATGCTATGTGAGACTTGGAAGAGCTGCAGTGCCTGTATTCTATGAGGAAGGTGCTGACATCAGGCTTGGCAAGGGTAACTGGCTGCGCCGCGGCGACAGGGCTGTAATTGTGGCAACAGGCATAATGGTAAGTGAAGCCATGACTGCAGCTGAAGAACTTTCTGCAAAAGGAATCGAAGTCGGTGTAATCGATATGCATACAATCAAGCCTATAGATGAAGACATTCTGATTGAGGCAGCGCAGACAGGTGCAATTGTAACTGCTGAGGAACACTCCGTAATAGGCGGACTTGGCGGTGCTGTAGCAGAAGTATTATGCCAGAAGAAGCCTGTAAAAATGGCTATGGTGGGACAGAAGGATACCTTCGGTGAATCAGGCAAGCCGGATGAATTAAAGGCAAAATACGGCATGACTGCTGCAGACATAGTTAAGGCGGTTGAAGGCCTGTTGTAGGAAATTAATATAGAATAATAGACTCCCTTTATACATAAGATGTTATGAATCTTTATGATGAAGGGAGTTTTTGTATGTCAGAGGGAAAAGGTGGACTAAAGATCAAGAAACCTTCCTTTAAGGCTGTAATAATTATTTTAATACTCGCTTTGCTATGTGCAGCTGCATTTTGTGTTACAAGGTATGATTTACTGGGTAACATTGGAGAAGGCAAGAAGATAGAATTCAAAGAACTTGAAGATAAAAAGATTCCTCAGAATATTGAGCGGGAAATAATTCCTGAATACAGAGAACTGGAGAGAGCGTTGGGCTGCCTCCTTGATGAAAAAGTCTATGTGGTTGTAACGCGAGGCGAAAAACCTACAGCCGGATATGATGTTTTTATCAAAGAAATGAGGCTGGAAGAAAAAGATGGAAAGAGCAATCTGAAGGTGTATGCAGTTTTCGTTGAGCCTGAAAAGGATGTGGCAGTTTCCCAAGTTAGCACATTCCCGTATACAGTTGCAATTGCTGAGCTTGATGTGCTTCCTGATACCATAGAACTCATATCGGAATATGACGATTAATCCATTTGTTATCCCCTTCTAATCACAGTATCTACACATAGTTTGCCATGATTTACTATTTCATTTTAGGTCGAAATGATGTATAATTAAGTAGTATATGTAGAAAAAAGAAGACGAAAGGGGATAACATGATTAAATTTGAACATGTGACCAAAACTTATCGTACAAATATAGGACTTGATGATGTAAGTGTAAATATAAATAAGGGTGATTTTGTCTTTCTTGTGGGTCCCAGCGGTGCCGGCAAGTCAACATTTATCAAACTTATATTAAAGGAAATAGATTCAGATAAAGGAAGTATCCTTGTAGACGGTAAAGATGTCACACAGCTAAGCAACAGAGAGATTCCGGAATTAAGAAGAAAAATCGGAACCGTATTCCAGGATTTCAGACTTCTGCCGAAGAAGACTGTATTTGAAAATGTTGCCTTCGCCATGGAGGTACTCCACAAGAGCAAAAAACAGATCAGAAAGCAGGTTCCTCAGATATTGAGCCTCGTTGGCATTACCGACAAGGCGGACAAGTATCCTGAAGAACTGTCTGCAGGTGAGCAGCAGAGAGTTGCCATAGCAAGGGCTATTATCAATAATCCTATGGTTCTAATTGCGGACGAGCCTACAGGTAACCTTGACCCGGATACAGCTGCCGAGATTATGGATCTTCTGGATCAGATCAATATGCGTGGAACTACCATCGTAATGGTAACCCATGCCAAGGATATCGTAGACAGAATGAAGAAGCGCGTTATCGCAATCGAAAAGGGCAAGATTGTAAGAGACAGCGAAGGTATATATCATTTTTCAGAGGAGGTGCCGGGACTTGAATAGTTTTATATATAATGTTAAACAAGGCTTTGTACAGATTCTGAGAAACAGAGGTATGAGTATTGCATCGGTGTTTTCAATACTTGCTATGATGTTTATCCTTGGAATCGTTTTTGTGATTGTAGTTAACTTGAATCTGTTTACTGAGGTTGTTAAACAGGATTATGATCAGGTAGAAATCTATTTAAAGGATGAAGTTACAACAGAGCAGGCTGAAGTTCTTATGGGACAGCTTAACAGTTATGAGGGAGTTTCAGAGACAGCATACAGAAGCCAGGATGATGCTCTTGATATCATGAAGGAAAGATGGGGAGAAAGCGGATATCTGCTGGATTCATTAGGCAAGAATCCTCTTCCTGCATCGATTCTTGTAAGCGTTGAAACCATTGAAAGTGCAGGAGGCGTTTCCACATATGCCCTTACCTTGGATGGTGTTGAAGATGTACAGTATTTCAGAGAAACAGTTGAAAAACTTACAAAGGTGACAAACTTCCTGCAGAT
>CALZMV010000082.1 GCA_945788655.1 uncultured Clostridia bacterium
TTACATTGGAACCTTTATTGATGTTTTTATAGACATTCCCATTTGAAATAACTGCAAATTCTTTAAGCCCTAGGTCTATTCCTAATCCTTCTTCAGAAAGAACAGGTTTAACTTTTTCTTCCTCTGTTTCAATGAGAACCGATACATAGTATCTTCCTGCTCTTTTTGATACACTTCCCGACTTAATGACATACTTTTCAGAATTGCTTGGGATATATCCCTTCTCCTTAAGTCTTACCCATCCTATTGTCGGTATCTTAATTCTGTGTCTATCGCAGTGGATTACGGCTTTCTTATCCGTCTTTACAAAATACATTTTCGGGTCTGTTTTCCCTTTTTTCTTGAATTTAGGAAAGCCCGACTTATGTTTAAAAAACCTCCTGAAAGCCACATCTGCATCCATAATGCTTTGTTTTACAGCCTTTGAACTTACTTCTTTAATCCACACATACTCAGGATTATTGGGGATAAACTCATTATTGAGCCATACAGAAAAGGTTCGCCCTGAAACAAAGCGGTTTTCTCTTTCATATAGTTCTTTGTTGTGTGCTATATAGAAGTTATATACATATCTGCATACACCAATAGTTCTATCAATGGCTTCCTTTTGCTCCATTGTGGGCTTGAGTTCCGTTTTGTAACTCCTTAGCAAGTTCTTCATCCTCCTTTATCCGCTTCTTGTATTTCCTTAAGCCATACAGCCTACAGCTGAACACATGAAGTATTGATACTATGTCTTGAACCAGTTCTTCCTGTGGCGAAAGGTCTTCATTATTTACTACCAATATTTTGGTGTTGAACTTACTGCAGAATTTCTCAAACCAGTCATAACCAAATCGTACAAATCTGTCTTTATGAGTTATGACAATGGTTTTTATCTTTTGCTCCATGACCGCATCAAGTAACCCGTTCCATTTCTTGCGATTATAGTTTAGACCGCTTCCATAGTCCTCAATTACGGAATCCACTATTATTCCTTTTGAATTGCAGTATGTTCTCAGAAATTCTACTTGATTTTTCAAATCATCTACCTGATTTCGTGTCGAGACTCTGGCATAAATGACAGTTGCTCGTTCATCAGATGCAATATCAATACCTTTAAATTGTAAATATTGGTCGTAGGTATAGTATCTTCTATCGGTTGGAGTACGATATGCTTTTAAGATATTTTCCCTATCCCATCGTTGCAATGTCTTTACTGATACACCTAGCAGTTCAGCAAAAGCCTGCGGTTTGTAGTTCTTAATATTACTTGTGTTCATATTCTCACCTCTTGAGTATATTTTAACACATTCAGTAATATTGTTCTACCTTTTTAACTACTTATAAACATCTCCTTTCAGTTTAATCGAGTTTAACACACGAAAGAAGTTTTTTCAAGGCATCAGAGTGCTTAGTTTACCTGTTTGCGGAGCAGCAAGTTTACATGTTAGTGGAGAAGCAAGTTTACATGTTATTCTTTTACTTTATGAATTGCTGTGTTAAAATACTATGAAGGAGGCAAAGGTATGGCTTTTACACATTTACACGTACATACTGAATATAGCTTGCTTGATGGTGCGGCCAGGATAAAGGACCTTGTTGCAAGAGCCAAGGAACTGGGCATGGAAAGCATTGCAATCACTGACCATGGTGCTATGTTCGGTGTAATAGACTTCTACAAAGAATGCAAAAAACAGGGAATCAAGCCAATTATTGGCTGTGAAGTATATACGGCAGCAAGAAAGATGACTGATAAGGAGCCTGACAAGGACAAGTATCAGGGACATCTCGTTTTGCTTGCAAAAAATGAGACAGGCTATAAGAACCTGATTAAAATAGTATCTCAAGGCTACATCAAAGGGTATTATTACAAGCCACGAATAGACAAAGATGTTCTGCGCAGGCACAGTGAGGGGATTATAGCTCTTTCCGCATGCCTTGCAGGTAATGTGCAGAACAAGCTCCTGAGAGGAGATTATGAGGGAGCAAAAGCTGAAGCAGAAGAACTTCTTGATATCTTTGGTGAAGGCAATTTCTTTATTGAAATTCAGGATCAGGGTCTTGAAGAAGAGGTAATGATTAAACCTCAGCTTATCAATATTGCAAGAGAACTCAATGTGAAGATGGTTGCCACCAATGACGTTCATTATGTCAGAAAGGAAGATGCCAAAGCTCACGATGTGCTTTTGGCAATTCAGACTGCCACCAGCATTAACGATGAAAACAGAATGCGCTTTCCAAACGATGAGTTTTATCTAAAAAGTGAGGATGAGATGCGCAAGGTTTTTGCCTACCTTCCCGAAGCCATCGACAATACTCAGATAGTTGCGGACGCCTGCAATGTGGAGTTTGAGTTTGGACAGTATCACCTGCCGGAGTTTATTGCTCCTGAAGGAAAGGAAAACAGAGAATATCTTATAGAACTGTGCCGCAAGGGGCTGGTAGAGAGATACGGAAGTAATCCTGACTCCGAACTGGAAGAAAGACTGAATTACGAGTTGAATACCATTGAATCCATGGGATATGTGGAATACTTCCTGATAGTTTGGGATTTTATAAATTACGCCAAAGAAAAAGGCATAATGGTGGGCCCTGGCAGAGGCTCTGCTGCAGGCTCTCTGGTTGCTTACTGTCTTAAGATTACAGATATCGACCCTATCAAATATAACCTTATTTTCGAAAGGTTCTTAAATCCTGAGCGTGTAAGCATGCCGGATATCGACATTGACTTTTGCTATGAAAGAAGACCTGAGGTTATCGATTACGTAACGAGAAAATATGGTGAGGAGAAGGTCTGTCAGATTATTACCTTTGGTACTATGAAGGCAAAGCAGGCTGTGAGAGACGTTGGAAGGGCTCTTGATGTAAGCTATGCCGAAACGGATATGATTGCCAAGGCTATTCCTTTTGATCTGGGTATGACCATCGATAAGGCTCTTGAAACAAATCCGGAGCTTAAGGTAATGTATGAGGAAAACCCTAAGGCAAGAGAGGTTCTGGACATGGCAAGAGCTGTGGAAGGTATGCCTCGTCATGCGTCTACTCATGCAGCGGGTGTAGTAATTTCAAAGGCTCCTATCGATGAATATGTGCCCCTGTACCTTTCAGATAAGGGACCGGCGACTCAGTTCACCATGACCACCATAGAGGAACTGGGACTCTTAAAAATGGACTTTCTGGGTCTTAGAAACCTGACCGTTATAAGAGATGCATTGGAACTCATCAAGCAGAATCATGGAGTGACCATAGATTTTTCAAAGATGGGATACGATGATGAGGGCGTTTATGAAATGATAGCCCAGGGCAACACTCAAGGCGTGTTTCAGCTTGAAAGCCAGGGAATGACTCAGTTTATGAAAAACCTTAAGCCAACATGTTTTGAAGATATTGTAGCGGGGATTTCCCTTTACAGACCCGGCCCAATGGATTCAATTCCGAAATATATTGAAAACAAGAAGAATCCGGGTGATATCAGATACGTACATGAGGCGCTTGCACCGATTCTCGATGTAACATACGGATGCCTTGTTTACCAGGAACAGGTTATGCAGATTGTAAGAGATCTTGGCGGTTACAGCTACGGGAGATCCGACCTTGTTCGCCGTGCCATGTCCAAAAAGAAAATGGATGTGATGCTTGAAGAAAAGCAGTATTTTATACACGGAAAGACTGATAAAGATGGCAATGTAGAAATAGAAGGCTGCGTTAGAAGGGGAATTCCTGAAGCAGCAGCTGAAGTGATCTTTAACGATATGGTAAGCTTTGCCCAGTATGCCTTCAACAAGAGTCATGCTGCGGCCTATGCAGTTGTTGCATATGAGACAGGCTATCTGAAACTTCATTATCCCGTTGAATTTATGGCAGCCCTTATGACAAGCGTAATGGGAGATGCCAATCAGATTCCGAAATATATCAGAAACTGCAGCGAGATGGGAATAGAAGTTCTGCCGCCTTGTGTAAACAAGAGCCAGAAGAAGTTCAGCGTTGAAGACGGCAAGATTCGCTTTGGTCTCATGGGAATAAAAAACGTGGGAGAGAACGCAATTGAAGCCATCATCAAGGCGAGAGAAGAGAAGGGTCAGCCATCCGGCATTTTTTCATTTATTGAGCAGCTGGATATCAGTCAGGTAAACAAGAAGGCAATAGAGAGCCTGATCAAATCAGGTGCCTGCAGCTGCCTGTCAGACAACAAAGCTGCCATGATGACCGTATACGAGGGGCTGGTGGAATCTGCTCAAAACAGCAGCAAGAAGAACCTTGAGGGACAGATGTCACTTTTCGATATAGGCGGAGAGGAGCTTGGCGGTAGTTCCGTCGGAACGCTGCCTGATGTTTCAGACTTTTCCAAAGATATTTCACTTGCCATGGAAAAGGAAATGCTGGGTGTTTATATCAGCGATCATCCGCTTAATGACTATGCAGACAGGATGAAGCGAATTGCCACCATCACTTCTGAGGAACTCAACCATGCAGGTGAACCTGAATCCATGATGAACGGCAGCTCTGCCATTAAGGATGGAATGAAGGCAGTAATGACCGGAATGGTTACTTCCAAGAGAACTCTGATTACAAAGAGTAACAAAATGATGGCTTTTGCGGTGCTTGAAGACCTATACGGAGTCTCTGAAGTTGTAGTTTTTCCTAATGTATATGAAAAGTGTGCGGCTCTGCTTAAGACGGACAATGTAATAGCGGTTTCAGGTACTGTAAACTTTAAGGAAGATGAGGCACCAAAGCTTCTTGCCGACAACATAATGCTATTAGACGATGCCGAGCTGAAAGAAGAAAAAAAGGATGTGCCGGCAGGTCTTATTAAGGTGAAAATACCGGCAGATGTCGATGCAGCAATTACCTTGGATCAGATAAAGTTTACGCTCCAGCGTCATAAGGGAGATTATCAGGTGCTGCTTTATATGCCTGATGGAAAGACCTTGAAAACCGATAGAAATCTGTGGGCAGAATCAACAGATGCTCTTAGAAATCAGTTGATTGCCATTGTAGGACAGGAAAACGTAAAAATGTAGACAAATGTAGATAGAGGGGGAATCAGTAATGAAGAAAATAGGTGTATTAACCAGCGGTGGAGATGCTCCCGGCATGAATGCCGCAATTAGAGCCGCAGTGAGATGCGGAATAGATGCAGGTTTTGAAGTGTGGGGAATTGAAAGAGGATATGAGGGCTTGCTGGATGGCGAGCTAAGGATGCTGGACAGAAATTCAGTAGGAGATATTCTCCATAGAGGAGGAACCCTTCTCAAAACAGCCAGAAGTGAGCGTTTCAGGGAGGCAAAATGGCAGGACAGGGCTGTTGAAATCCTTGAAACCTTTGGGATAGAAGGCCTCGTGGTAATAGGAGGAGACGGATCTTTAAGAGGGGGGTTGGACCTTTCCAAACGAGGAGTCAAGGTCATGGGTCTTCCGGGAACCATCGACAATGACTTGAATTATACCGATTTTACCATCGGATTCGATACGGCTGTAAGTACAGTTCTCGACGCAATAAGCAAGATAAGAGATACCTCTTCAGCTCACGACAGGACAAGTGTAATCGAAGTTATGGGAAGACATTGCGGCGATATTGCGCTTTATTCGGCGGTAGCAGGCGGTGCGGAATGTGTGCTTCTTCCGGAAAAGGAAGAGGATATCAACAATGTCTGCAGAAAGATTATTGAAGGAAGCAACAGAGGCAAGCTTCACAGCATAATTATCAAGGCAGAAGGCACACCTACTCCAAGTGACGAGCTGGTAAAGATTATTGAGGAGCGCACAGGAAAGGAAACAAAGCTGGTAGTTCTTTCATACCTTCAGAGAGGCGGAAGCCCAACACTTAACGACAGAATGCTTGCAACAAGATGTGCTGCAAAGGCTATTGAGCTTCTTCGTGAAGAATCCGAAAGCAAGGCAATAGGTACGGTTAACGGCAATATCGTTGCCTATGACCTGGCCGAGGCTCTGGCTATGCCGAGATGCTTTGACGATGAACTATATGATCTTGTAGATGTTTTAAGCAAATAAAACCGACATGTTTTTTGAGGAAAAGGATATGGAAAGAACAGTAGTAATTTATAAGAGCAAGCATGGAAGCACCAGGCAGTATGCAGAATGGATAGGAGAGGAATTGCAATGCCCTGT
>CALZMV010000083.1 GCA_945788655.1 uncultured Clostridia bacterium
GATTCCTATATCGGAGTTAACAGGGTTTATATCGGCGAAATCAGAACTGGCAGAAACGGAAACTACGTTTTAACAAAAGTCAGCTATGCAACAGAAAATGATGCAGTAGATAAAAATGAGATAGTTTATATTGAAAGTGAAAACGATGCTATTGTCGTTAAAGAGGTTAAGGAGGAGAAATAAATGGGTAAACACCAAAAGAAACTGAGCCTTATTATTCTGGTTCTTGTACTGGTGGTAGGTCTGTTTTTTAGCCTTATCGGTTTTATAACGGACTACTTATGGTTCAAGGAAATGGGATATTTATCGGTATTTTTCAAACAGCTTGTTACTCAGCTTAAAGTAGGGATTCCTACGTTCGTTGTGATAACAGGACTTGTATACTTATATCTGGGTAGATTAAAGAAAAGCTATTTTTCCAAGATAGCGTCTTCTGAGGCAACAGATGTAAAAAAGCTTACAAAGACATCAGTATTTCTTGCCGCCTTGTTTGGTGCATTTGCAACAGTAATTTCTGTTTCACAGCTATGGTTTGAAATACTGAAATTTGCAAATGCTACATCCTTTGATTTAAAGGATCCGCTGTTCAACCTCGATATTTCATTTTACATTTTCCGACTGGATTTCCTGACATATCTAAATGAGATATTGATGACAGTTATCATAGGATTTGCTATTTTGACAGTAGTTTACTACATCATACTGATGACTGTCAGAACACCGGATATGTTTAAAGAGCAGGTTCCTCCAAACGCTGAAAACGTTGACGGACCTGATCAGGAAGAAAGATATACAGGAAACAGCAATCCTTTCAATGGAAATAATGCAAACGGTGCAAATGATTTCATTGGCAAGTTTGCCGAAGCCTTTACAGGCAAAAAATTCGAGCCAAAACAGGTTAAACCAAAAAAACAGTTTGATGACAATAATTTCAAACAGCTTCTTGGAATTGCGTCAGGCAAAATTGCCGCATTAGGATTCATTTTCTTTCTGATGCTTGGAATAAACTTCTTCCTTCAGCAGTTTGATCTTCTTCAAGCTCATACAGGTGCTGTTTACGGTGCGGGCTTTACTGATGTGGTAATAACCTTATGGAAGCTTAGAGTTCTTTGTGTATTATCTGTTGCAGCAGGTATCATGTTCGTTATACAGATGAAGAAAAAGAATTATAGAAAGATTCTTACAATTCCTGTAATAATGATTGCAGTGGGGATTGTTGGAACTCTCGGTCAGTTCTTGATACAGCAGTTCATAGTTTCACCTGACGAACTGAGCAAGGAAACTAAGTATCTTGAAAGAAACATCGAGTATACTCAGTATGCATATCAGCTTGATGATGTTTCAACAAAACCTTTTGCAGCAGATAATAAGCTTTCTGCAAGTGATGTTGCAGCAAACTCAGAGACAATAAACAATATTCGTATCAACGACTTTGATCCGACAAAGCAGTTCTACAACCAGACTCAGAGTATCCGTCAGTACTATACTTTCAACGATGTAGACAACGACAGATACGAAGTAAACGGCAAATATTCTCAGACATATTTGGCGACAAGAGAAATTGACGAGGAAAAGATAAGCGATTCATGGCTTAACAGACACTTAAAATATACTCACGGTTATGGTGTGACACTTTCAAGAGTTGATACAGTTACTGCAAGCGGTCAGCCTGATGTATTAATTGGAAATATTCCGCCTGAATCAAGTATAGAAGAAATTCAGATTACAAGACCTGAGATATACTTCGGAGAACTGTCCAACGAATATGTTGTAGTTGGAACAGATGAAGCCGAGTTTGACTATCCTTCAGGTGAAAGCAACGAATACACATATTACGAAGGTACTGCCGGAATAAAGATGAATCTGTTTAACCGTGCTGTGTTTGCGGTTCGCGAGGGAGATATTCAGCTGCTGGTTTCTTCAAACATCAACAGCGATTCAAAGATTATCATCAATAGAAACGTAATGGAAAGAGTAAAGAAGATTATGCCTTCTTTAAGCTACGAAAACGATCCTTACATGGTTACTGTTGATGGTAAACTGTACTGGATGGTAGATGCTTATACAGTAAGTGCAAATTATCCTTATTCACAGCCGTTTAAGGAAGATATCAACTACATCAGAAACTCCATTAAAGTTGTAGTTGACGCATATAATGGAGATGTAAACTTCTATGTTGTAGATGAAACCGATCCTATCGCTGCAACATATGCAAAAATTTATCCAAAGCTGTTTAAGAGCTATGACAAGATGCCTGAGGGTTTAAAATCTCATATTCGCTATCCAAACACACTTTTAAATATTCAGGCAAATATTTACGCTAGATATCATATGGAAGACATCAGCGTATTCTATCTGAACGAAGACCAGTGGGATGTTGCTTATGAAATATATGGAACTGAGCAGAAACAGATGACTCCAAACTACTATATCGCGAAATTACCTGGCGAAGAAAAGGCTGAGTTCTTCAACTCGATTCCATTTACTCCAAAGAGCAAAAAGAATATGACTGCGCTTCTGGTTGCGAGAAATGACGGAGAAAACTACGGTGAACTGGTTCTTTACCAATTCCCTAAGAACAAGACCGTATACGGTCCTGAACAGGTTGAGGCACAGATTGACCAGAATACAGAGATTTCAAAGGAATTCTCCTTATGGAACTCATCCGGCTCCAAGTACAGCCGTGGTAACATGTTCATCATTCCAATCAATTCATCAGTTCTTTATGTTGAACCGGTTTACCTTGAAGCGACAAATTCAAGTATTCCTGAAGTCAAGAGAATTATAATCGCTTACGGTGACAAAATTGCTTATGAAAAGACTCTTGGCGAATGTCTGACTTCTCTGTTTGGAGATGGAGCCGAGGATGGTGTAGATGATGGAAACACACCTCAGGATACGCCTGACAATAATGATGAACAGCTATCAACAAAGGATTTAATACAGAAGGCTGTAGATGCTTACGATAATGCACAAAGTGCAATGAAGTCCGGAGATTGGACTGCATACGGCAAGTACTTAAATGAACTTGAAGATGCTTTAAACAAGCTTGCTGAATAGCATGCTGAACAATACAAAAAAATTACTAGTACTAATAATATAGGAGGAAAAAAATGCTGGAATTAGATTTAGAACGAATGCTGTTTACAATTCCGCCTGAGGACCATGGCAAAGAAGATTTGCATAAAATCCTTAGCAAACATCCTGAGGTTGAGTTCGTATCTTTTGTTGGCCTTGATATTGCCGGCAATGATACAGACGAGAGAATCCCAATAAAAATGTTTCTCGAGGATATGGACAACATGCTCAAAAACGGTGTTCAGACTGATGGCTCCAGTGTTCACCTGCCTAGAATCGCAGAATTAAATAATGCAAAAGTCGACATGATACCGGATTTAAATGTAAATTGGTTTGTTGATTACAATTTCGATAATGTTTCCGGGAAGACAGGTCTTCCCGTTGGAACATTGCGTATACCTGCATTCTTAATTCACAATGACAGAGCAGAAGTTGGTTCAAGAGCAATCCTCAGGGATTCTATTGAAAAGTTCAAGACTGATTTATTGCAGCTTCTTCGCGACAATCCATATGTGTTTGAGTACATAAGTGGTGCAGATAGTGTGGATGATATCGAGGAAATACTGTTAACAAGTGCTACTGAGTTGGAATTCTGGGTAAGAACACCGGAAGATAAGGCTGATAAAGAGCAGCTGTCGACATCTCAGGAGTTAAAAGAACAATATTGGAAGAGAACTTACGGCCCTGTAAGAACTGCTCTAGAAAAATCATTGGAAATCCTTGATTGCTATGGATTTAATATGGAAATGGGTCACAAAGAAGTGGGCGGAGTAAAGTCAAAGCTTACAAGAAGCGGTGCCCATGATCATATTATGGAACAGCTTGAAATCGACTGGAAATATTCAGATGCAATGCAGGCTGCTGATAATGAAAAGCAGGTTAAGTATGTGGTTAGAGATGTTTTCAACCAGTTTGGTCTGATGACAACTTTTATGGCAAAGCCTGTTGAAGGTGTTGCAGGAAGCGGTGAACATACTCACCTTGGTGTTTCCGCTAAGCTTAAAAACGGCAAGGTAATAAACCTCTTTGCGGCACCTAATCCTATGTCAGACTTCCTGAATCCTATCGGATTTGGAGGACTTATGGGTCTTCTTAAAAACTATGAAGCTATCAATCCGTTTGTGAGCCCTACGACAGATGCGCTTAACAGATTAAAACCGGGTTATGAAGCACCTGTATGTATAGTAACTTCCCTTGGACACAGGCCTGCTGATCCTTCAAGAAACAGAACTATTCTCATAGGTCTGGTAAGAGATTTGAACAATCCTCTTGCTACAAGATTTGAGCTGAGATCTCCAAACCCTAAGTCGAATACATATCTCATACTTGCCAGCAGCTATATGGCAATGCTTGATGGAATAAGGAAAGCGTTAGAAGCAAAGAAGACACCTGAAGAACTGGAACAGTCCATTTCTAAAAAAATAGGTGAGGAAGACTTCTATCTGGATACTGACAGAGAATACAGAAGTGAAAAAGATGTTTTTGAAGATTTCACTGAAGAAGAACGAAATGAGAGATTCGGACATGCACCTGCTACTGTTTGGGAAAATATTGCAGGCTTTAACCGTTATCCGGAAAAGATGCAGGCGATTCAGGGTAATGGAGTTATTCCGAGCACAGCACTGGTTTCCTTTGCCGCTTATGCAATAAATCAGTGGAAAACTGAGCTTCATGACAGAATTATTCCTGAATATATAAGAACGATCCGAAACTACTCCATGGCTCATAGTGAGGATGCAAACGATTACGATCTTGCAAACTGGAGAGAAATCAATGAGCTAAAACACTATCTTGCTAAGGATGGATTGAATCAGAAATGCCTTTTGACAAGAGTAAGTGTAGCATTAGACAATGAGGAATATGAACTTGCGTCAGATCTTCATAAGGAACTGCAGAGCAAGATGAGTCAGCTAAGAAATCTTTATATAAAATACAAAAGAAATATATTCTAAATGAATAGGAAAGAGGGCATATAATGTTAGACATTAAGAGAATTAGAGAAGATTATGAAAATGTTAAAGCCGCTGTAGAAAGAAGATGTAAAGGTGATTTCGGTCTTTCAAAAGTTCCTGAGCTTGATGCAAAAAGAAGAGAAGTTCTTGCTGAAGTTGAAGTGATGAAGAATCGCCAGAATACAGTATCAAAGGAAATTCCTAAGATGAAGAAGGCTGGCGAAGATACAACTGCTATCATGGCTGAAATGAAGGAACTTTCCGGTAAAATCAAGGAACTGGATGCTCAGGTTTCTGCTTTGGAAGCTGAATTAAGAGAGGTTCTTTTAGGAGTACCTAACACACCTAATGCAGACGTTCAGATTGGTGAAGATGATTCCGATAACGTTGAAATAAGAAAGTTTATGGAACCTACTCAGTTCGATTTTGAAGCAAAGGCACACTGGGATGTTGGAGCAGACCTTGACATTCTCGACTTCGAAAGAGCTGCGAAGATTTCCGGAGCAAGATTCACTGTTTACAAAGGTCTTGGCGCAAGACTTGAAAGAGCAGTAATCAACTTCATGTTAGACCTTCATACAATAGATCAGGATTATACAGAAATTCTTCCTCCGTTTATGGTAAACAGAGCCGCAATGACAGGTACAGGTCAGCTTCCTAAGTTTGAAGAAGATATGTTCTATGTTCCGCAGAAGGACTTCTTCCTGATTCCTACAGCAGAAGTTCCTGTAACTAACTTAAGAGCTCAGGAAATCATGGCTGAGGCTGAACTTCCTTGCAACTATACTGCATATACTCCTTGCTTCAGAGCTGAAGCAGGCTCAGCCGGAAGAGATACAAGAGGTCTTATCAGACAGCATCAGTTCAACAAGGTTGAATTAGTTAAGTTTGCAAAGCCTGACACATCTTATGAACAGCTTGAAAGATTAACTAATGATGCGGAAGAAGTTTTAAAGATTTTAAAGCTGCCTTACAGAGTGGTTAGACTATCAACAGGCGACTTGGGATTCTCATCAGCTATGACATATGATATTGAAGTTTGGATGCCAAGCTACGGAAGATATGTTG
>CALZMV010000084.1 GCA_945788655.1 uncultured Clostridia bacterium
CTTTAGTGTCAATCATACCCAATCCTCCATAATAAATATCAATGAGCATATATCCCCATCTAAATAAACGACCGTTTACATATATTATAGTAAACGGTCGTTTATTTGTAAAGTACATATTGCATGAAATCATTGTATGAAATAGAAAACCCCTCGCACATACATGCAAGGGGTAAATTCCTTATATAGCTTGTAATTAAGCGTTTGCCATCTGTTTTGCAACTTCTTCAGCAAAGTTTTCTTCTTTCTTTTCGATACCTTCGCCTACTTCGAAACGAACTACCTTAGCGATAGAAAGTTCCTTGCTTACAGATTCAAGATACTTAGCAACTGTCTGCTTACCATCTTCAGCTCTAACATATGTCTGATCTAACAGGCAGATGTCCTTTAACTGCTTAGCAACACGACCATCAACAAGTCCGGTGAAGATCTTGTTTGTGGAGATTGTAGCCTTGTCAGCAACAGCAAGTGCAGCAAGCTTAGCCTTTGCATCTTCTGATAAGAAGTTTGGTAAGTAGTTGAAGTTGAAGCCCTTATCGTTTCTCTTTTCTTCTAAAACAGCAACGTCTTCAGCAGCCCAAACACCATCAACAGCCTTGTCTAATAAAGCGTTTAAGATTGGCTTTGGAAGTGAGAATGGATCGTTTAATGCGCTTTCAAGTGTGATGTCGTGCATCTTAGCAAGTTCTTCACTTGAAATGTCATTTCTGCTAACGTACTGTGGGTTCATTGCAGCAATCTGCATTGCGATGTTTGTTAAAGCTTCTCTTACAGCATCAGTATCTTCGCCATTTCCTGCAACGATAGCACCGATTCTGCCACCACCGTGAACATATGAAGTAACAACGTCACCAGATACTTTTTCAATTCTTCTGATTGACATGTTTTCACCAATCTTAGCGATCTTAGCAGTTAATGCTTCTTCTACTGTAGCGCCTTCAAAGCTCATAGCCTTGAATGCATCGATATCGTTAGTTTCTGCAGTTAATGCAAGTTTTGCAAGATTTTCTACAAATTCTACGAATTCTTCGTTCTTGGAAACGAAGTCTGTTTCTGAGTTAACTTCAACAATAGCAGCAGTCTTGTGGTCGTCAGTGAATGCGATCTTTACAAGACCTTCAGCAGCAATTCTTCCTGCCTTCTTTGCAGCTTTTGCAAGTCCCTTTTCTCTTAAGAAATCAACTGCAGCTTCAATGTTGCCGTCAGTTTCAACAAGTGCCTTCTTGCAATCCATCATGCCAGCGCCTGTCATTTCTCTTAATTCTTTTACCATCTGAGCAGTTACAGCCATTTTTTTGTCCTCCTGAAAATTTTTTATAGCCTCTTCAGCTTTTGTTGATTATTCAGCTTCTGTTTCTTCTACTTCTGCTTCTGCTTCTACTTCTGCAGGAGCTTCTTCAAAGCTTTCACCCTGGTTAGCTTCGATAACAGCATCAGCCATTCTGCCAGCGATTAACTTAACAGCTCTGATAGCATCATCGTTTGCAGGGATTACGTAATCAACATCATCAGGGTCGCAGTTTGTATCTACGATACCGATTACAGGAATTCCTAAAATTCTTGCTTCCTTTACAGCAAGTCTTTCTTTCTTAGGGTCTACGATAAAGATAGCAGCAGGCATTCCTGGCATATCCTTGATACCGCCTAAGTACTTTTCAAGCTTTTCCATTTCTGCTCTTAACTTGATAACTTCCTTCTTAGCAAGCTTTTCAAAAGTTCCGTCTTCTTCCATTGAGTGGATATCAGCTAATCTCTTGATTCTTGTTGAGATTGTCTTGTGGTTTGTAAGCATACCACCTAGCCATCTTTCGCATACATAGTACTGTCCGCATCTTAAAGCTTCATCCTTGATAGCCTGCTGAGCCTGCTTCTTAGTACCTACGAAAAGGATAGGTCTGCCGGTTTCTGCAACTGTTCTCATGAAGTCATATGCTTCTTCGATTTTCTTTACAGTCTTCTGAAGGTCGATAATGTAGATACCGTTTCTTTCTGTAAAGATGTAAGGAGCCATCTTAGGGTTCCATCTTCTTGTCTGGTGACCAAAGTGTACACCAGCTTCCAGTAACTGTTTCATTGAAATTACTGCCATTTTTTTAATTCCTCCTGGTTTCTTCTTCCACTGAGCAAAGTAAACACCGTTTGCAAAGGCCCTTCTTGTGGGCCCTAAAAGCACCCTTATTTCAGGGAATCACGGCAACCACAACCGTTCTCAGTGTGATTTATAATAACTTATTATGGTGCAAATAGTCACACCACCCAAATAATATATACTAAAACCCTTGAAATTGCAAGCATTTTTTTAACTTTTTTATCATTCTATGCATCTGACTTTTTCTGATTTTGACTGTCATCATACATGCCTTTAAGATATGTGCAATATACTTGTTTGGTCTTGATAAAACTTGATCTTCCAATATGTATCATTACATTGTTTTCGAATGTTATGCATTGGTTTTCAACAGAAATAATCTTTTCGATATTTACAAAAAGCTTTTTAAGAGGATGAAAAAAGCGGTCATCGAGAAATTTTTCAATATTATCAATCTTCTCATAACACAAGAAAGTTCTATCCTCTGTTACAATGGCAAGCCTGCGCTGCTGCTGCTCAATGTATAGCACCTCGCTTAATCTGATTTTTCTGCAGCTGGCTTTAGTAATAACTGGAATGTAGGTTTCCATTAAGCTACCCCTTTCATACGGATAATATTGCGGCAAAGCGCTTCTTATATTTTACCAAATTTAACCATTTTTTCGACATCTCTTTATCGACTTATTTCGACAAGCTCAGGGTGCTTCGACACATTTCGACCTTTAGCTTTCTGTACAAACAATCTTATGGAAATACGCATACAAAAAGGACCGGAACTCCGGTCCTTTCACAATGCATTTTTACTGTCCTTCTCTCTTATAAGTGATTAAATCTTCTGCAATTTCGTTGGCAGCCAGTGATACAGGTCTGTCGTTTTCAACATCTGTAAGAATTGGTTTGCCATCGATAATATCTCTTGCACGCTTAGCAGCCATAATTACGATAGTGTATCTGCTGTCGGCTTTCTTTCTGATTTCATTAACTGATGGATATAACATTATTCTTCCTCCTTATAATTTGCAATCAACTCTTCTGCAGTAAATGCCACCTTGGAGTGCTCTGCCATAATGATTGCCTTAGCTCTCGCAACAGCCTCCTCAAGCTCGCCATTTACTACGCAATAATCGTATTTCTCAATATAGGAAAGTTCCTTTAGTGTTTCACCCAGGCGAAGCTCGATAGCTTCTTGTGTTTCAGTGCCTCTTCCTGTAAGCCTCTTTCTAAGAATTGACATTGAAGGTGGCAGTATAAACACAAATACACCGTCAGGATAGTTTTCTTTAACCTTTAATGCGCCCTGCATATCGATTTCGAGAATTACATCTATCCCCGCCTGCAGCTTTTCTATTACAGGTTCCTTTGGTGTTCCGTAGTAGTTGCCATAGACCTCTGCATATTCAAGCAGCTTGCCCTTAGCAATGTGTTCTTCAAATGCCTCTTTTTCAGTGAAATAGTAGCTTATCCCATCAACCTCTCCATTCCTCGGAGCGCGTGTTGTCATTGAAACGGAAACAGCTAGTTCATCTACTTCTTCTAAAAGTCTCTTGCAAATTGTGCCTTTACCTGCTCCTGAAGGGCCGGAAAAAACAAAAAGTTTACCTGCGTGTTTCTCTCCCGGATTCATTCTAATCTCCTATTACTACTTTTCTGCTATTTATGAATAATCATTGTAACATAAAACTGTTATGGATTCAAGACCTATTGGGGAGTTTTGTCTTCTTCATTGGAAAGAATATCTATAAGAATATCTTATTCCACGTTTTGCACCTGTTCTCTTATCTTCTCAATCTCACTCTTTATTTCAAGCATATAGTTTGTTATAGTTATGTCATTTGCCTTGGAGCCGATTGTGTTAGCTTCGCGATTCATTTCCTGTACCAGGAAGTCGAGCTTTTTGCCTTCTGCATCCTTTGGGCTGTCCACAATATTTCTAAGCTGAATGAGATGGCTGTTTAATCTTGTGATTTCCTCATCGATAGCACATTTATCTGCAAAAATTGCTGCTTCAGTTACGATTCTTTCTTCAGGCACCGCTGCATTTCCGGCGATAAGTTCTGCAATTCTTTCTCTAAGCTTGGCAGCATAATCAACCACTACGCCCGGAGCCCTTTCAGCTATCTTATCAAGAAGATCCTTGATTGTCTCACCTCTTGAAAGAAGATCTTCGGCGAGTTTTTCACCTTCAACAGCTCTCATCTTCTCAAGATTAAGCGCAGCATCACCTACAGGAACAAGAATTGCTTTTGTTATTTCTTCTTCATCGTCAACATCCGGAATCGCCTTCATGACATCGGGCATTGTTGCAAGGAGCCTCAGACTTATTTCACCGCTAAGATTGAACTGCTCGTTCAATAGAGTCAGATTTTCATAATACTGGCGAGCGATAGGCTCGTTAAGTTTAATGTTAATATCGTTTTCTGTGATGTTTTCAACTATGATGGAAACATCAACTTTACCTCTCTTGATTCTTTCCTTGACTGTCTGCTTAACCTTGTCTTCTGCGAAGCTGTATCTTCTAGGCATTTTAACGGAAATGTCCGAATATCTGTGGTTTACCGATTTGATTTCAACAATAATGTTTCTCTTGCCATCAGCATATTCGCTGCGGCCAAAACCTGTCATACTTTTTATCATCTGATTTTCTCCTCTTCTTCTATTTAATCTATGATAACATTTCTATTATATATGAACGTCACCGTTGTTTCAAGGGTAGCTTGTATCATAACTCTGCATGTGTTAAAATAGCATAATAGCCGCGTCATGCGGCCAAACCAAAACAGAAGGAGACCAAAATGGCATTTGACGGAATTGTTACAATGGCTGTGGCCCATGAGCTTGCCGACAAATTGATTTCAGGAAAAATAGAAAAGGTATATCAGCCAGAATCTGACGAGCTGATTTTTAACATACACACAAAGCAGGGCAATGTGAAGCTTTATGCTTCGGCCAATTCTTCATCTGCAAGAATTCATCTTATAAAAGAAAACATTCCAAGTCCCCCTGCACCACCTTCATTCTGCATGCTTTTGCGAAAGCATCTTCAAGGCGCACGCATTACAAGCATTGTGCAAAAGGACTGCGAAAGAATAATAGAAATCTCCGTTGAAACCTTAAACGAGCTAGGCTTTACGGTTTCCAAGAAGCTTATCTTTGAAATCATGGGCAAGCACAGCAATATCATTCTGGTGGATCTTACCACAGGGAAGATAATCGACTCAATTAAGAGGGTTTCCATAGATGTAAACAGAGTAAGGCAGATTCTACCCGGTCTTTTATATCAGTATCCACCCGTTCAGGATAAAGTTCCTTTCAGGGAATTAACTGATTCATGGCAGGAATCCCTTCCACAGAGAGACGCCAAGACTATCCAGAGAATGGTGGGCGGAATCTCACCTGCCTTTGCAGAAGAAATGTCACTTCATGAGGATATCTGCGCATTTGTCACTCAGGTGATATCCGGAGTCGAAAACAATACAATAGTCCCAAGGGTATATTCAGACGAAAAAGGCGCTCCAAAGGAATTCCACATTACAAATCTGTACGAATATGAGACTGCATGTCAGAAGCAGGAGTTTGAAAGCCTGAGTCAGTGTCTTGAGTTTTTCTACAGCAACAAGAAGAGCAGCAACCGCGCTCACCAGAAATCTTTAGACCTTATCAGAGCTGTAACTGCACTCTTGGATAAGCTTCATCTGAAGGAACAGCGACTCAAGGAAGATCTCCTAAAGGCGGAAAATTCTGAAGATCTGCGTCTTTGCGGCGAATTGCTCACTGCCAATATGCACCTCATAAAGCCAGGAGATGAAAAAGTTACGGTAACAAACTACTACGATGGCAGCCAGGTTACAATCAAACTGGATCCACGCTTCACGCCGTCAAAAAATGCACAGCAGTACTTTAAAAAATATGGTAAATCCAAAACCGCAATCAAAGAAAAGCAGCATCAGCTTGAAGCAAACGATGAAGAAATTAAATATCTCGATTCAGTTCTTTCATATCTTGAAAA
>CALZMV010000085.1 GCA_945788655.1 uncultured Clostridia bacterium
ATTTACTTGTGTTTCCAATCGGAACAAATCGGTTTTGCAAACCTACGCCAGACGTTATCTGGCACCCTGCCCTATGGAGCCCGGACTTTCCTCATACATGTCAAGCATGCACGCGACTGCCTGCCTGACCCATTTTTTATTAAAATAACGAAATCATAAATGGGATAGTATATGTAACTACTAAAACCACAATTAGAGATATTACCACAATTTTAGCAATTAATCCATTCTTTTTTTTCAAAATAATCTCCCCCTTATAATATAAGTGAAAAAGGATTTATATTCACTCTTGATTTAATAATTTCAATGTCAGTATTTTTGCTAAGGTAGTCTGACATATTGTCTGCAAAAATCTTTTCACTGCCATAATGTCCTATATCAAGAACATTAATCCCCATTTCTTTCGCAGTTTGAGCACTATGGTATTTTAAATCACCGGTAATAAACAAATCACAATCATCCTTTATGGCACATTGAATAAATTCTGCTCCTGACCCCGTACAAAGACCCACTTTTTTCAAATGCTGATTAATATTGCCGGTAAAGTTCATAAAAGTCTTATCAATTTTCAGCCACTCGCTTATTTGTTCGATATATTCGCCAATAGTGCAATCACCGTCTATTAATCCGCTTCGGCAGAATCCACTTTCATCACCTTTCATAATACCAATATTGTCCAGATGAAGAAGCTTTGCTAAAAAGTCGTTGTTACCGCCTTGGCATTTGTCAAAAGACGTATGTGTTGAATAGACAGATATTTCATTTTGAATGAGTTTAATGATATAGTTTCCCGTAATATCGTTATAGTCAATTTTATTAATAGGACTAAATATCATGGGATGATGAGTTACAACCACATCTGCTCCTAAAGCAACAGCCTCGTCTGCTACAGAATCGGTTATTTCCATAGCTACCAGAACCTTAGATACATCCTTATCTGATATTTTTATCTGAAATCCTGTGTTATCCCAGGGTTCTTGCAAACTTAATGGAGCCCATGCTTCTATTATGTTTATTAAATTATCTATTTTCACAGCTTTTTATCATCCTTTCGAGATAATATATTCTATATTCCTGTCTTCTGATATCATCAAAGGTAGTCTTTTTGCCGCTGTTCATAGCGTCAAGAATCTTCTTCTCTGATTGAAGATTTCTACTGAGGTATTCAATAGTAAGAGGTCCCTTAAAATCAATGAGATTATGAGGAAACTGATATTCTATTGAATCAGGTCCATTATTCATAGGAATTGCAATTTCTTTCGGTATTGCAGTAATTATTTCGCATATGAATTTTCCTTCTCTGACGAGCTGTTCGTTAATGATACAAAAACCATTATTTCTTAACCAGTGCCTTAAAAAACCAGGGTTATTTCTTGGTTGAAGAACAATTTTTCTAAAACTTTTAGTCTTGCATAGGTCATATCCAAGAATTTCTGTCATTAATATTCCACCCATTCCGGCAATAGTAACAACATCAACTTCACCTTCTTTTAATACCTGAATACCATTTCCAAGTCTTAAATCAAAAGTATTATCAGGATAAAGTTCATTACAGTTTTGCTGTGCTTTTTTTAGAGAGCCCTGGCTTACATCTGCCATAATAACCTTCGGTGATATGCCCTGCTCCCATAAATATATCGGCAAGAAACCGTGGTCAGTTCCTATGTCTGCCACGGTTTCTCCATTATTAACTTCCTTTGCAATTAATTGTAATCTGTCGGATAATTTTATCATTTTATTCCAAATAATCCTTTAATTTCTTACTTCTTGAAGGATGACGAAGTTTTCTAAGTGATTTTGCTTCAATCTGTCTGATTCTCTCTCTTGTGACATCGAATTCCTTGCCAACTTCCTCAAGGGTTCTGGCTCTGCCGTCTTCAAGGCCGAATCTTAGCTTTAGAACCTTCTGCTCTCTTTCAGTTAAAGTATCGAGGACCTCTACAAGCTGTTCCTTAAGCATTGAAAAAGCAGCGGCTTCTGCAGGTGCAGGAACATCTTCATCTGGAATAAAATCACCAAGATGGCTGTCTTCCTCCTCGCCTATCGGTGTTTCAAGAGAAACAGGTTCCTGTGCAATCTTCTGAATTTCTCTTACCTTTTCAACTGAAATACCCATTTCAACGGCTATCTCTTCAGGGCTAGGCTCCCTTCCGTAAGTCTGGAGCAGCTGTCTTGAAACTCTTATTAGTTTATTGATAGTTTCAACCATATGAACAGGAATTCTTATTGTTCTGGCCTGATCTGCAATTGAACGTGTGATGGCCTGTCTGATCCACCATGTAGCGTATGTTGAGAATTTGTATCCTTTTGTGTAATCAAACTTATCAACAGCTTTAATTAGGCCAAGGTTTCCCTCCTGAATAAGATCCAAAAATAACATTCCACGGCCAACATATCTTTTAGCAATACTTACTACAAGTCTTAAATTCGCTTCACACAGACGTTTCTTTGCAGCCTCATCACCTGATTCCATTCTTTTTGCAAGTTCTATTTCTTCTTCCGCACTTAGGAGTGGAACTTTACCGATTTCTTTTAAATACATTCTAACCGGATCGTCAACGGCAATTGTTTTGGGAATTGCATCATCCATATCCATTTCACTTGCTTCTTCTACAATAAGTTCTGCATCGTCCACAACCTCTGGGTTTTCGGCAAGGATAACATCGAAATCATCCGGTTCATGTTCTGAAACAATTTCAATCCCCTTAGACATAAGCATCTCATAAATCTCATCCATTTGATTTTTGTCTAAATCAGTTGAATCAAGAACATCTGCAATCATTGCGTAAGTCAATTGTTTTTTGCTCTTACCTTTTTCGAAAAGAATTGCAAAAGCTTCCTGTTTTTTGTCTACAAAAGCTTGCTCCTTGTCTGTAGTAAGGTTGCCGGTCTTTTTTTCTTCACTCATTAATTATTTCCCCCATGTAATTTCATTTCCGTTTGTATTTCCATTAATTTAACTGTTAATTCTTCTAAAAACTCTCTGTTCTCTTTTTCATCTGCCAGCGAAAGCATATCGATAAGCCGTTTTTCTTCAGTTTCCAGCTGATTATACTTCCACTTGTGTATGCACTGATAAAGAACATCCTGTTCATTGCCTGAAACAATAATTTTATTTATGCTTTCTTCTAAACATTGACTTTCTATAGGTTCAAGCTTGTCAATAATCTGACTTAAATGAAAGTCACCCTCAAGTCCATAAAGCTCAAAACAGATATTAACAATTTTTTGAGCCAGACTACTTTCGAAAATATCCATCCACGGCAAAATATCTTCAGACAAAGATGGATTAATAAACATACACTTTAAACAAGTCGATTCCAATGGAGATAAAAGAATATTTTCTGCATTATCAGTATTGGTATCACGAATATTTTTATTTTTTTCTTCAAAACTAGTATTGCCTAGGATTTCCATTTTTATTGCACCCTCTGAAATACCAGTATCCCTAGCGATTTTTTTAATATAGATATCTTTTTCAACAGGACTCAAATCATGCAAAATGGAGTTAATGCGCTTCATGTAGTCAAGCTTGCCTTCCTCTGAAGAAAGGTTTAATCCTCTTTTAGCCGCCTCCAATTTATAATCGTTGTAAGGCAACGAGTTTGAAATAAGTTTCAAAAATTCCTCTCTGCCATTTTTTTTAATAAACTCATCAGGATCCTTGCCGTCAGTGACATGCAATACTTTGACCTTGCAGTTTTCTTTTTTTAGCACATCTATACCACGAAGTGCCGCCTTTTGACCTGCAGCATCAGCATCATAAGACAAAACCACATTTTTTGTATATCGGTTGACGAGCTTTGCCTGATTCTCTGTCAAAGCAGTTCCCAGAGATGCGGAAACGTTCCTAACACCATTCTGATATAGTGAAATAACGTCCATATATCCCTCGACAATAATTGCAAAGCCTTCTTTACCAATATCCTGCCTTGTAATATTAAGAGCATATAAGTTGTTCTTTTTTTGAAAAATCTTGTTTTCAGGTGAATTCAGATACTTGGGCATTACTTCTGAAGTAAGTGCTCTGCCCCCGAAACCTATTACTTTTCCGGCAGTATTTATTATCGGAAAAATAACACGGTTTCTGAATTTATCATAATATTTTCCATTCTTTTCAGAAAGCAATCCAAGCTCAACTAGAATTTTTTCATCTGTTCCTTTTGTCTTGAAATGATTATAAAGGGCATCCCAGCTGTCAGGAGCATAGCCAAGACCAAACTTTTTAATTGTACGGTCTTCAATTCCTCTTTTCTGAAAATAACTGTAGCCCGGGTTCTTGACTTCAGTAAGGTTTTTGTAAAAGAATCTTGCTGCTTCCCTGTTTATTTCATAGTATTTTTCTCTATCATCGGAATAAGTATTCCTTTTTATGGAGATACCATACTCATTTGCCAGTTTTTCTACAGCCTCATTAAAATCAAGATTATAATAACGTTTTACAAAAGAAACGACATCTCCTGAAGCACCACATCCACCGAAGCATGTAAAAATCTGCTTCTGAGGAGAAACAATAAAAGAAGGCGTCTTCTCGTTGTGAAAAGGACATAACCCCTTATAATTGGATCCTGCCCGCTTAAGCTGCACAGAACGACCGATGACGTCTACAATATCAATCTGACTCTTTAATTCTTCTACTGCGTCTTTGCTAAAAGAAAAACTCATTTCTCGCTCCAAAAAATATCTTCATATTTTTTTATACGCAATAAATGAGTCATTTCCTTTTTTAATAATTATTTTATGTAAACTTTTTTATTTCCATCCCTTAGGAACAAATAAATCTGTATAGTTGCTTAATGCATATCGATCTGTCATGCCGGCAACAAAATCCTTAACAGCTTCATTAATACCATCTCTTACTGCTATTTCCTGCATGTCGGATGGGAGTTTCTCAGGGTGTTCTAAATAATATTCATATAATGATTTTATAACTACTCCTACTTTAGCCAGATCTTCTTCTTTCTTTACCCTTCCGCTTTTATAAACATGAGCAAACATGAATTTTCTCAGTTTTAACAATTCATGCTTAAAGTCTTCACTCTGGAATATTTCATTCTTTCCATCGCTGTTATTAACAACATCAAGCACCATATTATTAATTCTTTCCCTGTGACTGTGACCAAAAAGTTCAAGACTGGATTTTGGAATATCATCAATAGAAATAACACCACTTCTTAGGGCATCATCAATATCATGGTTAATATAGGCAATTCTATCGCTAAGCTTGACAATCTGACCTTCCAAAGTAAAAGGTTTGACAGGTCCTGTATGATTGACTATTCCGTCTCTTACTTCCAAAGTAAGATTCATGCCTCTTCTTGAGGCTGTAGATTCAAGCACATCGGCCACACGCAAGCTTTGTATATTATGTTCGAATCCACCGGGATGAATACTGTTTAGCACATCTTCTCCGTTATGACCAAAAGGAGTATGCCCAAGATCATGACCTAATGCTATTGCTTCAGTAAGATCTTCGTTCAGATTCAGTGCTCTGGCTATAGTTCTTGCAATCTGAGATACTTCTATAGTATGTGTAAGTCTGGTTCTAAAATGATCTCCTTCAGGGGCAAGAAACACCTGAGTTTTATGCATAAGCCTTCTAAAGGCTTTAGAGTGAATTATTCTGTCACGGTCTCTCTGGAACTCAGTTCTTGTATCGCAAGATTCCTCCTCAAAAAGTCTTCCTCTCGATTGACAGCTTTTTGCTGCAAGAGGAGAAAGAATCTCTATTTCCCTCTTTTCTAAAAGTTCTCTTGTCATCATCTTGAAATCACCATCCTTATTTTATGCCGGTATGACCAAAGCCTCCAGCACCTCTGTCTGTCTCATCTATCTTGTCTGTCAAA
>CALZMV010000086.1 GCA_945788655.1 uncultured Clostridia bacterium
TAAACCGAACTTTCGCAAAGCATTCAAAGAGACCCGAAATTTTCGGGTCTCTTTTTTACATATAATCACTTGCTCTAAATACGGCAAAATGGTAAAATTAGCCTATCAAAGCGATTTAGAAAGGAACAAAAAAGATGGATTTAGTTACCGGTATTAAAGAAAGAAGAAGTATTAGAAAGTTCCAGGATAAGAAGGTTCCAAGAGAACTGCTGGAAGAAATAGTAAACATCTCTGCTTATGCGCCTTCATGGAAGAATACTCAGGTTGCGAGATATATGATTGTAGATGATGAGCAGAAGATAGCAGAACTAGCAAATGAAAAAGTAGCATATGGATTTGAAGGAAATGTTGCAGCGCTAAAAGGCGCAGCGGCAATATTAATTCTTACATATGTAAAGGGAAGATCCGGTTATGAACGTGACGGAAGCTTTTCTACTAAGAAGGAAGACAGATGGCAGATGTTCGATGCAGGCATTGCAGCTCAGACTTTCTGTTTGGTTGCCCATGAAAAGGGTTTGGGCACAGTAATTCAGGGATACTTCGATGAAGATGAAATTAGAAAGGTGGTTGAAATCCCGGAAGATCAGGAAATTGCAGCATTGATTCCTATAGGATATCCTGATATTGAGCCAGCAGCACCTCCAAGAAAAGATGCTTCAAAACTATTAACATTCAGATAAAACAATTATTAAAATTAAGTTGCCATAAGTAAATAAACGTTATATAATGAAAGCGGTAAAAAGCCTTATATAAGGCTTTTTATTGTGCAGAAATTTATATCAGATTTGATTTCTTCCAGAATCGAAAGGTTAGATGAACTATGCGAAGCGAAAGAAAAAGAAGAGAAAAAGAAGAATTGTTAGTGCGCCAGAAGGAGAATAAAGGCAAAAACGGACATTATAGGATTATTTCTATCATATATATGCTTGCATTGTTTTTGTTTATCGGACTGATGGTATGGATGAATATTCTGCCGGTTTGTCTGCTTGTGGCAGCGCTTGTTACTTTGGGGCTGATTACAATATTTACGGTTCCGGTACTTTTCAGTGAAAAGGGAAAGCTGAAACGAAAGAAAAAAGCTCGCGTTGTTGCATGCGTTATGATTATTGTTCTTGCAGGAATCAGTTACTATATGGCTCACACTCTTGCGTTCTTAAACAGCATAAGCGGATACATAGGGGATGTAGATACAGATAGAAAGAGCATCCAGGTCGATGTTACGGAAGAACCCTTCAACATATTGGTGAGTGGAATAGATGTAACCGGAGACATTAAGACTGTTTCAAGAAGCGATGTGAATATGGTTGTAACAGTTGATCCAAGAAATAAAGAAATATTATTGACATCTATACCAAGAGATTACTATATCAAACTCCCGTCAAAAAATGCCATGGACAAGCTAACTCACACAGGAAACTTTGGTGCCGAAGAAACAATTGGGGCTGTTGAAAATTTACTGGATATAGAAATAAATTACTATGTAAAAGTTAATTACTCAACAATAACGAATATGGTGGATGCGATGGGCGGAATAGATATTGTTTCTCCGTATTCCTTTGATACTCACGGAATGTCTGTCTACTATCACTTTGACGAAGGGCCTATCCATCTTGACGGAAGCCATGCACTTGCATACTGCAGAGAAAGAAAGTCGTGGGTAGACGGAGATATGCGCAGGAACGAAAACCAGCAGCTTGTTTTAGAGGCTATGATTAAAAAGGCAACAAAAGGATCAACCATTCTGTTCAAATATGGAAATATTCTGGATTCAATAAAGGGAACTATTGAAACTGATATGAAAAAAAGTGACATGACCGATCTTGTAAAGATGCAGTTAAAAGACATGGCATCGTGGAATATAAGCAAACAGGCAGTAAAAGGAACACCACAGATGGCGTACTGTTATTCTCTTGGTGCCGAAGCGTCGGTAGTAGCCAGAGATGATGCTAGCGTCAAGGCAGCATTTAAGGAGATTGAAAGAGTAATGACCATATAGTGATGGCCATATAATGTGTAAATATTAATAATTAGAAAGTATTTTTGAAAAAGCTTGTTGACATTGACAAAGTGCTGATTTATAATAAATAGGCGACTTTATGATTATCAAGCGAAAAAAGCTTATGAAAGCTTTGAAATTTCAAGTAAAACGGAGGAATCGACATGAGAGTAAAAGTAACACTGGCATGCACAGAATGCAAGCAGAGAAATTACAATACGATGAAAAACAAGAAGAATGATCCAGATCGTATTGAAATGAACAAATATTGCAGATTCTGCAAGAAACATACTACTCACAAGGAAACAAAATAATTAAGGAGTGATTTAGTATGGCAAAAGAAAAAGGAAAAAAGACTGGTTTCGGTGATTATTACAAGGGAATTAAAACCGAAATGAAGAAGGTTGTTTGGCCTACTAAGAAGGAAGTTGCATCTTATACAGCCGTTGTTATTGCAACTTGTGCGATTTTCGCACTTGGATTTTGGTTAATAGATACAGGTGTTTTAGCCGCTCTTAAAGGTATTTTGGGAGTACAATTAGGTTAAAGTTCGAAGCTGAATAGTGTTCGAATATACTTCAACATAATTTGAAAAGAGAAGGTACAAAAAATGTCTGATATTGAAAACAAAGGCGTATCCCCGTTAGAGGGTGAAGGCATCAGAGGTGACGGCAAAGCAAAATGGTATGTTGTTCACACTTATTCTGGCCACGAAAACAAAGTTAAAGTTAATATCGAAAAGATGGTTGAGAACCGCGGAATGCAGGATTTAATTATCGACATTGTTGTGCCGACGGAAGACAGAGTTGAAATAAAAGATGGTCAGAAAAAAGTAAAGACCAAAAAGATATTTCCGGGTTATGTAATCATAAAGATGGTTGTAACAAACGAATCTTGGTATCTGGTACGTAACACTCAGGGTGTTACGGGGTTTGTAGGACATGGTTCAGAACCTATTCCTCTAACGGATGAAGAAGTTGCCAGAATGGGAATAGAAAAGGTTTACATCGATCTGGATGTGGAAGTCGGAGAGACAGTGCGTGTAATCAACGGTCCTTTCGAAAGCTTTATGGGCGTAGTAGAAGAGATAAACAAAGAGAAACAGGTACTGAGAGTAAAGGTTTCCATGTTTGGTAGAGATACACCTGTTGAACTTGAATTCAGTCAGGTGGACAAACTTAGCTAGAGTTTGACTCTAGAAAATCTATAGAAAGGAGAGAAAAGGAATGGCAAAGAAGGTTGAAGGTTTTATTAAACTTCAGATTCCTGCAGGTAATGCAAATCCAGCACCTCCAGTTGGTCCAGCTTTAGGTCAGAAGGGTGTTAACATCATGGATTTCTGTAAGCAGTTCAATGCTAGAACACAGGAACAGAAGGGTATGATTATCCCTGTAGTAATCACAGTTTATTCTGACAGATCCTTTACATTTATCTGTAAGACACCTCCAGCAGCAGTTCTTCTTAAGAAAGCAGCAGGCTTAGACACAGCGTCTGGCGAACCAAACAAAAAGAAAGTTGCTACTATTACAAGAGCTCAGGCTGAAGAAATTGCAAAGACTAAGATGCCGGACTTAAATGCCGCAAGCTTAGAAGCCGCTACAGAAATGATCAAGGGTACTGCTAGAAGTATGGGTATCGTTGTAGAAGATTAATTTAAGATGGGAGACTTAACAGTCGATTGAACCACAAGGAGGTAAAGAATGCCTAAGAGAGGTAAAAATTACAAGGCTGCAGTTGCAAGCTTTGACAAGACAGCTTTACATGAAGTAGACGAAGCATTAAAGATTGCCGTTGAAGCTTCAAAAGCAAAATTTGACGAAACAGTTGAAGTACACATTAAGCTTGGCGTAGACGGAAGACACGCTGACCAGCAGGTTAGAGGTGCAATCGTTCTTCCTCACGGAACAGGTAAGACAAAGAAGGTTCTTGTATTCGCAAAAGGACCAAAGGCAGCAGAAGCTGAAGCAGCTGGTGCTGACTATGTAGGTGCTGAAGAACTGGCTCAGAAGATTCAGACTGAAAACTGGTTTGACTTCGATGTTGTAGTAGCAACTCCAGATATGATGGGTGTTGTTGGTAGATTAGGTAAGATTTTAGGACCTAAGGGATTAATGCCAAACCCTAAATCAGGTACAGTTACTATGGACGTAACAAAGGCTCTTCAGGAAATCAAGGCTGGTAAAGTTGAATACAGACTTGACAAGACAAACATTATCCACACACCAATCGGAAAGGTTTCCTTTGGTGCGGAAAAGTTAACTGACAACTTCAATGCTCTTCTTGAAGCAGTTGTTAAGGCTAAGCCAGCAGCAGCTAAGGGACAGTACTTAAGAAGTGTAACAGTAGCTTCAACAATGGGTCCTGGAGTTAAGGTAAACCCTGCAATTATCCAGTTCTAATTAAAGATTGACCTATTGCAAGTAAATTAGAAATTTAACCGTAGACAGCGGGTGCGAAAGCTTAATTTCCCGCCGAGGTACAATATAAAATATTGACCTCGCCTGCCTATGTAGACGAGGTTTTTTTATGGAGTACCAATTCTGCTCTCTAAAAAGAGCAAGAAAGGAGAAAAAGTATATGTCATTAGAAGCACAGAAAGCAAAACAGATTATTATTGACGAAATCAAAGGTAAATTAGACGGAGCTCAGTCAGCAGTTGTTATCGACTACATGGGTATCTCTGTTGCAGAAGCAGACGCTATGAGAAAGAAACTTCGTGAAGCAAATGTAGACTACACAGTTTACAAGAACACTCTTGTAAAGAGAGCTATCGAAGGAACTGAATTTGCAGGACTTGCAGAAGTTCTTGAAGGACCAAGCGCAATCGCTATTTCTAAGGATGATGCGACTGCACCAGCAAGAGTTCTTAACGAAGTAATCAAAGAATATAAGAAAATGGAATTCAAAGCAGGTGTTGTAGAAGGAAACTTCATGGATAAGAATGCTATCCAGGCTGTAGCTGACATTCCATCAAGAGATGTTCTTATTGCTAAGTTTATGGGTTCAATCCAGTCACCAATCGGCAAGGCTGTAAGAACATTCCAGGCAATCGCAGACGCAAAAGCTGAATAATCAGCCTGTAGGCGATTGAATAATATCAAACGAAAACACATTAAATAGAAATTTATAAAGGAGATTAAAAAAATGACTAAAGAACAGATTATCGAAGCTATCAAAGCGATGACAGTTTTAGAATTAAACGAATTAGTTAAGGCTTGTGAAGAAGAATTCGGAGTATCCGCAGCAGCTCCAGTAGCAGTTGCAGGTGTTGCAGCAGCAGGTGCAGCAGAAGAAGAACAGACTGAATTCACTGTAGTATTAGAAAGCGCTGGCGCAGAAAAGATCAAAGTTGTAAAGGCAGTTAAGGACTTAACTGGTTTAGGCTTAAAGGATGCTAAGGAATTAGTAGACGGTGCTCCTTCAACTGTTAAGGAAGGTATCGAAAAGGCTGAAGCAGAAGCAATCAAGAAGAGCCTTGAAGAAGTTGGCGCAACAGTTGTTCTTAAATAAGATAAACTGCTTAACTTTATATTCGAAAACAATGAAAGGGAGAAGCTATCTCCCTTTTTTATTTTAAGGAATATCATCGTATCAACCACCGCGTATTATTTGCCGCAATTAAGCCAAAATTGCCCTATAAGAGTGAAATATCGGGGAAATAGAAAAGTAACTGCGAAGAGCGATAAAAAGGTATTCAGAAGGGAAATGACCCCTGAGAGAGACTTGCTCTCAGGAATATTTGGGTAACAAGGAATGCTAATTATCTGTTAGTTAGCATGGTAAGTAAAGAAATTTTAGAAACATAATAATTTAATAATTAAAAATCTAATAA
>CALZMV010000087.1 GCA_945788655.1 uncultured Clostridia bacterium
ATGACAACGGTTGTACAGGTATCTTTCATTGATCAAATCGCTGTATTCCGCAGTCTGCCACCCGGTAGGCTTAATATGGCTTATGCTCTTTCGCTCCTCTCTTGGCATAAGTTCCTTGCCAAGCATTGCATATGCAGCTCCGCATCTTCCATAGGAATCAAGTTCACTGTAGGACTCAAAAACATCCTGTTTCAGATCCTCTTCCGTAAATTCCGGCACATTATTGTTAAGAACCACATAGGTCTTGCCGTTGTACTCCTCAACGGTGCTCAGGTCCATAAATGCGCCGCCATAATCCACAAGATCGTCTACGGTAAAAATGCCTAAAGATGTTCCAATTGCAAGAAACGCAAAAAGAACAACTGCTGAAATCTTTTTCTTCATAATGATTGGCCTCTGAATCCTTTCTACTCAATCAATATTTGTTCATTATACTATATTTCTTCATGAAATGCAAAATGCACCGCAATTAAAAATTACGATGCATTCCGCGTGTGGTTGATTGATATATTATAAGTATTTAGAGAACTTTCGCAAGGAAGTTTTTGGTTCTCTCATTCTGAGGGTTGTCAAAAAGCTCAGCCGGAGAGCCTGTTTCAATAATTTTTCCATCGGCCATAAATACAACTTTGTCCGATACTTCTTTGGCAAAACCCATTTCATGGGTTACAACCAGCATAGTCATTCCTTCGTCTGCCAGTTCCTTCATTACATCAAGAACCTCTCCTACCATTTCAGGGTCAAGCGCAGATGTAGGTTCATCAAAAAGGATGATTTCAGGATCCATGGCAAGAGCACGTGCAATAGCTACACGCTGCTTCTGTCCACCGGAAAGATTTCTAGGAAAGGCTTCAGCCTTTTCTTCAAGGCCTACAAGCTTAAGAAGATCCTTTGCCTTCTTTTCTGCCTCCTCTTTAGAAACGCCTTTAACATTAATAGGCGCAATTGTTATGTTGTCAAGAACGTTAAGATGGCTGAAAAGATTGAAATTCTGAAAGACCATTGCCATCTTTGTACGCATTTCCTGAATATTTTCTTTAGTTACTTTTTCTCCATCTATTTCTATTGTTCCTTCATCAGGCTCTTCCAGCATATTTAAACATCTTAAAAAAGTGCTCTTTCCTGAACCTGATGGTCCGATGATGCATAAAACTTCACCATCATTTACTGTTATATCAACGCCCTTTACCGCATGAAGATTAGTAAAGTGCTTATGTATTCCGCTTGCTTTAATCATCTGTCTATACCTCCTTCGCCATATGCTTTTCTAAAGCATGTACACACTTTGAGAGCGGATATGTAAGCATCAGATAAACTGCCGCTGCACCTACATATGCAGGGAAAATGTTCAATGATGCCGCACTCCAAAGAGCTGCTTTTCTTAGTATTTCTACTATGCCTACGTAAGAAAGTACCGACGTTTCTTTTATCAGAGTAACAAATTCATTACCCATGGATGGAATTACAATTCTAAATGCCTGTGGCAGAATAATCAGCTTATTTATCTGGCTTTTGCTCATTCCAAGGGACTGAGCTGCTTCAATCTGACCATGATCGACAGCCTGAATACCACCACGGATGATTTCTGCCATATATGCAGCACTGTTTAAGCCGCATACTACAAGAGCAGGAATTATGAGATGAGGCCAGTTAAAATTGATTCCGTTTTCCTTTAAGAGTACTGGAATTCCATATGCCATAATCAGAGCCTGAACTATCATAGGTGTTCCTCTGACAATTTCAATATATGCCTTTGAAATAAGAGAAATAATCTTTGTTTCTGATTTCTTCATCAGTGCGAAAACCAGACCAAACAATGTACCGATTATAACGGCAACAAGGCTTACACCGACGGTAATTGGCGCCCCTTTCAGGGCAATTAAAAATCCTTTTAAATACATTTCCATATTAGTTCTACCTCTTCTATATCAATTAACTCTTTGATAACCACGTTTCATATTATACACATCGGTGCATAAAAATGCAATAGTAATTATGAATAATTATTGCATTTTTTCTAATACAATTAACTATTTATTCACTTTGAGATTTTCGATATCCTTAAATACATATCCCTTTGCTTTCCAGCCCTTTATCAGTTCCTCCAGAATTTCTGCATTAGTCTTAGAAGTGCTGTGAAGAAGCACGATTGCACCGGGATGAATTCTGTCGTTTAACTTATTTAAGGCTTCTTCCCTTGAAGGCTGTTTATCAACATACCAGTCAACGTAGGCAAGACTCCACAATATGGTCTTATAACCCAGTTCCTTTGCCTGCTTCAGGTTGTTTTCACTGTATTTCCCTTGAGGCGGCCTGTATAGTTTTTTCATTTTATGACCTGTTGTTTCTTCGTATATACATGACAGTTCCTCAAGTTCCTTCTTAAATGCATCCTTATCGCTTATGGCTGACATGTCCGGATGTGTCATAGTATGGTTTCCTACAGTATGGCCCTCTTCAACCATTCTCCTTACGATTTCGGGATTTTCTTCAATATAGTTTCCCACAAGAAAAAATACCGCAGGAACCTTCTCTTTTTTAAGCACATCCAGTATTTTTTCTGTATACCCATTCTCATAACCTGCATCAAAGGTCAGATATATGCTGTTTTCCTTGCCGCAATGCGTGTCTATATAGTAAGCATCAAACTCCTTTAGATATTCCGGTGTTGCGTTTCCTATAGGTGCAATACCTTCCTGACTGAAGGATAGTCCCCAGTTTCCATCCGCTGCCGTATCTACCGCCTCATGTCCCGCCGGTCCCGTATTGACAAGTCCCATGATTGCAGCCCACATGCATATGCCGAAAACCGCTACTCCCAGTGAATAAATCAACATTTTCCTTCTCATAAAAAATCACCTCATTCATATCTATGAGGTGACTTCTTGCCCTATGTATTAAATTTACCTGTTCAGTTTTTTAGATTTTGTTTATTTTAGATTCTGATTATTTTAGTCTTTACCCTTTCAATGCTTATACACAGCAGCAATGCCCCCAGCCCCGTAATAAGCGTTGAAACAACCAGCATAGTGGAAGCTCCCTTTACATCCAGCATTACACCTCCTGCAAGGCTGGCAAATATTGTGGCAACAGTGGTTACTATTGTATAAAGAGCCTGACCTTTGACAGCCTCTCCCTTGTCCATGATTTCATCGATAAAGGATACCATTGCAGGGAGAAATATTCCAAAGGAAGTAAGCTGGAAAAGCTGTGCAACATATACCATAGTTACACTTCCTGCCAAGGTAGCACAAAGGATCTTGAGTGCAAAGCATATAGCGCCTAACTGCAGAAGCCTCTTATTGGAAACCCTTCTGTGCACTCTTTCAAAAAGGAATAGCGGCGGTATTTCAAGGAAAGCCATCACGGAAAGTATTCTTCCCATATCCTCGCTGGTCCCTCCAACATTTTCTACAATCTGAAGCATAAAGCTGTTAAATATTGCGTTACTGAAGAATATGCCTGCAACTCCTAAGTTTACTACCAGGAATATCTTGTTGCGTTTAATAAACTGTATTAAGTTTATTTCCTCCTGCTGAACGGGAATGTCAGGCGATAAATTCACCTCTTGGTCTGTTTTTTGGATTTCAGCCTTAAGCTGACAGGCTTTATTGAAATGATGCTTTATTAAAACCAACGTAATGAGCAGAAGCAGCAAGGAGATTTCACCCGCAAGAGGTACCACAATTGTTCCATACCGCTCTGCCCATGTTCCTAAAACAGCACAGAGTGCTGAAAATGCCAAAGAGCCCATAGCTCTTGTTACTCCAAAGTTTATCTTATATCCACTTTCTTCCAATTTAAATGTCAGTGAATTAAACAGCGGCTGTAATGCCGTATTCCATGCAATCATCATTACAAAGATTACAGAAAGTGCAATGCTTGCACCTGTCATAACAAAGCAGAAAAGCATCATTACCATTATTAAAATGGTGATGATCTGCGTTATTCCGATAAGTGTAATTTTCTTTGATCTGTCCGCCAGGTCAGCAATAAAAGGCTGCAGAAATACTGCAACTACACTTCCTGCTGCTAAAATCAAACCAATCTGCGAATTAGTATAGCCTCTATCCAGTAGAAATACTGAGGCGAAGTTTAAAATAACTGCAAATGCCATCCAATAGGTGGCATGTATGCCTCCATATTCTGTGTTTAATATCTTTCCCATGTCTTATTCCTCCATTATCCCTGTATTACAACTTGCTTTTAGAGTATTCTAATAAATGATTATTTAGAAAAAACCAAAAGTTATTCTACATCTTTTTGCTACTGTTTTCAATTAAATGTGATATAATTATTACGTTTTGACGTGAAAAAAATAATTGTGAAAATAATAAATTGTCAACACGGAGGTAAACAAAATGCTTTCATTTGAATGTGATTATAACGTAGGTGCTCATCCAAAAATTTTGGAGCGACTAATGCAAACCAATATGGAAAAGCTTCCGGGCTACAGAGAAGACCACTACTGCCTAAGTGCCGCCAGAAAGATAAAAGCTGCCTGCGGTCTCAATGAGTCCGATTCCGATGTTCATTTTCTTGTAGGAGGAACTCAGACCAATCAGGTTGTTATTTCTTCAATGCTTCAGAGCTATGAGGGAGTTGTTGCCGCAAAGACAGGTCATGTGGCAGTTCACGAAGCGGGTGCCATCGAATATTCAGGTCATAAGGTAATTGAAATACCTTCCCATCAGGGTAAAATTCACGCTGCTGAGCTTAAAGAATACATAGAAAATTTTTATAAAGACACCAGCCACGACCACATGGTTTTCCCCGGTATGGTATACATATCCCATCCTACGGAATACGGCACTCTATACACAAAAGATGAACTATCGTCTATTGCCGATGTTTGCAGAAGCTTTGAAATTCCATTGTTTTTAGATGGTGCAAGACTTGGCTATGGTTTAGCAAGCAAACAAGCAGATGTAACGCTTAAAGACATAGCACGATATGCAGATGTTTTCTATATAGGAGGTACCAAGGTCGGTGCTCTTTTAGGAGAAGCTGTTGTATTTACCAGAAACAATACTCCAAAGCAGTTTGTCACTATGACAAAACAGCGCGGTGCAATGCTTGCAAAAGGCCGCATCCTTGGTATTCAGTTTGATACGCTGTTTACTGACGACTTGTACTTTGAAATCAGCAGGAATGCCATAGAAAGGGCTGAAGACCTTAAAGGGCTTCTTAAAGAAAAAGGTTACAAGTTCTTCCTTGAATCCCCTACAAACCAGCAGTTTGTGATATTGAGCGATGAAAAAATTGCAGAACTTAATGGTAAGGTCTCCTATAGCTACTGGGAACCTCATCCTGAGGGCACAGTTGTAAGATTTGCCACAAGCTGGGCAACTACAGAGGAAGATATCAGAATGCTTGGCGAAATTCTATAAAATACAGTAAAGAATGCAGTAATAAATATCATAAATAACATAATAATCAACAACTAGAGGTACTAACATGACAGACAAAACAAAATCCGTGCTCTTTGCACTTATAACAATATTGCTGTGGTCTTCCGCTTTTCCGCTGACAAAGGTTGCCACCGCATACATCGCGCCAAATGCTCTGGGATTTCTCAGATGCAGCATTGCCGCACTTATACTGATAGTAATAGGAATAATCAACAAGATTAAATTGCCAAGAAAGCCGATTCATGTGCTCCTGTTTTTTATTTCAGGAGGACTCGGCTTCACCCTTTACATGATCACCTTCAATACAGGTATGCTGACCCTATCTTCAGCCATGGCGAGTCTTGTCATAGCTACAACTCCGGTACTTACAGCCATTGGGGCTTCAATTATTTATAAAGAACGGATAAAACCTCTT
>CALZMV010000088.1 GCA_945788655.1 uncultured Clostridia bacterium
CTGTGGAACTGATTTTCTGCAGATCTTGCTCCAACTGCTACATAAGCTAAAATATCACTTAAATATCTGTAGTTTTCTGGATATAGCATTTCGTCTGAACAGAAGAACTCAGTTTCCTTCATTGCCCTGATGAAGGTTTCTCTAATCATGATAATGCCCTTAAGCATGTCTTCATTCATACTTGGATCGGGCTGGTGAAGCATTCCTTTGTAGCCGCGACCGTTTGTACGCGGCTTGTTGGTATATATTCTCGGAATTATGCAGATTTTATCTTCAACCTCATCCTGTACTTTTCTTAATCTTGTCAAATAATCAATTACAGCATCCTCGTTGTCAGCTGAGCAAGGTCCCATAATAAGCAAAAATCTGTCAGAAGTTCCATCTAATATATCTTCTATTTCTTTAATCTTTACCAGACGTTTTTTTGCGTATTCATCGCTTATTGGGTACATTTCTTTTATATCTTTTGGTATCGGTAATTTGCGCTTAAACTCCATATTCATAACTAGTCCACCACCTTTTCTTTATCAAACAGCTTTCTTCTTGCCGTTGAATGTCTCATCATTTCCTTTATTCCTGCCTTGTCGGCCTCCATCAGCATTCTCTCCAGTCTGGAAAACTCCATTGTAAACAGCTTCATCTGATGAAGCAATGCATCTTTATTTAACAGGAAAAGCTCGCTCCACATAACCTCATCGATTCTTGCAATTCTTGTTAAATCCCTGAAGGAGTCACCTGTATAATCCTCAACATTGTCACTATCATTGCATGTCATAAGCGTCATGGCGATACAGTGAGTAAGTTGGGATACAAATCCTATCATTTCATCATGATCGTAAGGAGACAGAGTAGAAATTCTGTTGAACTTCAATGCCTCTCCTATGCTTCTGCAAAGTTCTATTGCCTCTTGTGTATTTTTTTCAGTCGGCACTATAATATAGTTTGCCTGATGAAATATTTCTTCGTTGCTGTTTTGAATTCCCAGCTTCTCGCAGCCCGCCATAGGGTGAGCCGCAATAAATTCACAATCCTCTCTGAGAGTATTCTGAATATCATCAACTATGCAGCCTTTCACACCTGTTACATCTGTAATAATTGTGCCCGGGCTGAATTTTGACTGATTATCTCTAATCCATTCCTTGAAAATATGTGGATATAATGCAAATATTACAACATCTGCATTTCTTATCATTTCATCATCAGCTTCTGTAGATGCCTTCTCAACGATATTGTTTTGAAGAGCAAATTCAACAGTTTCCTTATTTGTATCTATCGCATTGACCTTATATCCACCTTTTGTCAGACCCTTGGCATAACTTCCTCCAATAAGCCCAAGTCCGACAATCAAAATATTTGTATCTTTACTTATCTTCAATTTTTTCTACCTCAATTCCAAGAGACGAAAGTTTTTCAAAGAAGTCAGGAAAACTCTTTGTAACTGCCTCTGCTCCTTCAATTATTCCACCTGTCAAAGTCAGCAGTACTGCATTTGCCATTACAATGCGATGATCGTTGTGCCCAAAGATTGCTTCCTCAGGTTTCTTTAATTCTGCAGGCTTAACAATTATTTCATTGTCATAAATTTCAGTCTTAATACCGAACTTTTTAAGCTCGGCAGCCATAGTTTCGCCTCTGTCGCTTTCTTTTATTTTCAATCGTTTTGTGCCCTTAAATGTGGCTCCATTCATTACACCGGCCATTGCAAAGAGAACAGGTGCAAGGTCCGGACAATCAGAAATTTCAAGAACCGGACACCCCGATTCCAGTTTTCTGAACATTTCGGTATAAACCTTATCACCCTGTATGCTTTCTTTAGAGAGATTTCCAACCTGAACCTGACCGCCAATCAGGTTAAAAGCATCCAAAAATGCGCTATTGGAATAATCCCCTTCAACTGAAACTTCACAAGGGCAATATCGCTGATTACCTTTTAAATAAATGGTTTTTCCATCCTGCCATGAAGCGATAACTCCAAACTGCCTCATAGCAAGAATTGTCATATCTATGTACGATTTACTCTCAATAGGTAATGTGATTTCTATAGTGCTGTCTCCATCAAGCAGCGGTAAGACAAATAAAAGACCGCTAATAAACTGGCTGGACACATTTCCCGGTACAGAAAAACTACCCGGTTTTAATGGTCCCTTCACAGTTACACCCTTTGCATCCTGAGAAAAATATAGTTCCTTTTCCTTGCACAAATCACTATACACACCTAAAGGTCTTTCCAGGAGTCTCTGGGCACCGATTAACTCAAAGGTCTGCCCTGATGCCAGACAAATAGGAATAAAAAATCTCAAGGTGCTTCCACTCTCTCTGCACTGCAGCTTGTCCTCAGCAACTGCAGTCTTAACATCTATTCCCTTGACAAATACAGAGCTGCCATCGTATTCGCACTTCACACCTATTGCTTTAAGGCAGTCCATGGTTGCCTGAATATCTTTTGACTGGGCAATGCCATGTACTACACATTCCCCACCGGATAGCCCGGCGCAAATTAACATTCTATGTGCCATACTTTTTGATGGTGGTGCATCCACACATCCCTTTGCAATTCCTTTTTTTATGCTGACTTTCATTTTTTATCCTTATACTCCGCCCACAAATAGTCAATAGCTTCCAAATAACCATCAGTTCCATGTCCCGTAACGGTAAAACAGCAGGCTGCTCTTATGTAACTGATTTGTCTAAAATCTTCTCTTTCATTCACCTTTGAAATGTGGACTTCAGCCGTAGGAATTCCTACACTTTTTACAGCATCGAGAAGTGCTATGCTGGTATGTGTATATGCTCCCGGATTAATGACAATTCCGTCCACCTTGTCCCAATAAGCCTTCTGAATCCTGTCAACCAGATCTCCTTCATGATTTGACTGAAAGAATTCAACTTCTATATTATTATTAATGCAATGACTGCTGATTTTTAAAAGCAGATCATTGTAGCTTTCTTTTCCATATTTATCCGGTTCTCTAATTCCAAGCATATTTAAATTAGGACCGTTTATTACCAAAATCTTCATCTATAGTGCCTCCAATATTTCTGCAGCAGCCTTTTCCAATGAGTCCTGTTCACGAACCACATAATCACAGGTTTTCATATAGATTGGATATCGTTCTTCGTACCTTTTCATAATCTGTTCCTTAGTTGAAGCCGTAGGTCTGTCTCCTGTAGGTACAAGTTTTTCAACAGATCTGTTTCTGAAGAATATCTTACCGTTTTGTTTAAGTGCATCAATGTTTTCTTTTTTCAGTACGGCTCCTCCACCTGTTGCGATTATAACACCGCTTTTTAGGGAAACTTCCTTAATAACTTCTGATTCGAGATTTCTGAAATGTTCTTCTCCGTATTTTTTGAAAATATCAGTTATTGTCATTCCTGCCTTTTCAACTATTAAAGCATCTGTATCAAAAAGCTCTCTTCCCGTCTTTTTTGCCAGAATCTTGCCAATAGTACTTTTACCGCTTGCAGGCATTCCTGTCAAAACGATATTTGTCTTCCTTGCAAGGATTCCTTTGAATATCTTTTCTGTTACATCATCGTTAAATCTCGTGGAAAGGAAAAATTCTGAAGCCTTAACCGCCTGAGCCACAAGCATATACAGGCCGCCTTCTGCCTTTATGCCTTTTTCCAGCGCCTGTGAGACAAGCTTTGTTCTTATAGGATTGTAAACTACATCAATAACACCTTCTGCCAAAGGAAAAGAGTCCAGATTTACTGCCTGTGCATCAACATTTGGATACATTCCGCAAGGTGTAGTATTTACAATAATTCTGGCATCGCTATGTAACGAAGCCGCATCTTCATATGAAACAGCCTTATCCCTGCCTGTACGGCTTACACGAATAATATTGTAAGCCCCCATATTTTTCAACACAGCCATAGCCGTTTCGGAAGTTCCTCCTGTGCCCAAAACGAGCGCCTTTTTACCGCTTACGTCTATTCCGGCATGCTCAATCAAAGCCATCAATCCGTCAAAATCCGTATTGTGACCAAAGAGCTTACCATCAATGTTTTTTACGCAATTGACCGCTCCTATATCAGAAGCAACATGACTCATTCTGTCCAGATACTTGATAACCTGCCTTTTATAAGGTATCGTTACATTTATCCCCTTAAAACTGGCATTACACATAAACTCGTGAAATTCCTCAGAATTAAGTTCTATAAGATTGTATGTATATTCTGCAACCTGTTCATGTATTTCCTTGGAAAAACTGTGTCCAAGTTTTTCGCCAATCAGTCCGTATTCAGTCATTTTTTTCTCCATGTTGTCATTTATTTTGCAAGATAATCAGTTCCAAATTTTACAGTAAGTAAATCAGCAATAACCAGCGCTGTTACCGCGTCTATAACAGCTCTTGCTCTGTGAATTATTGCCGGGTCGTGCCTGCCTTTCAGGTTCAATATTGTATCTTCCTTCTTTTTAAAATCCACCGTTTCTTGTTCTTTAAAAATTGAAGGAGTAGGTTTAATTGCTGATCGGAAGACTATTGGCATACCATTGGTTATTCCACCGTTGATTCCACCATTGTTATTAGTCTTTGTTACAATCCTATCGCCTTCATATCTGAATGCGTCATTGGCCGCTGAACCCCTCATGGATGAAAAATCAAAACCGGCTCCAAATTCAATTCCTTTTACTGCAGGGACAGAAAAAATCCCATGGGAAAGCATGCTTTCAACGGTATCAAACCAAGGTTCACCAACTCCCTTAGGAATACCGATTACAGCAGTCTCCAATACTCCGCCCACGCTGTCACCATCTGCTGCAGCTTTTTCCATTTCAAGCTTGATCTTTTCTGAGCATTCCTCGTCCAAAACAGGGAACTGAGCCTCAGACAGCATATTAATATCATTAAAGTAATCATCAAACTCCCTGTCATACACTCCATGGCAGTTTTTAATATGAGTTCCGATGTATATCTGTTTTTCTTCAAGTGCTTTCATTGCTATAGCACCTGCCGCAACTAGGGCGGCCGTTATTCTTCCGGAAAAATGTCCGCCTCCCCTAAAATCTTCGAAACCATTATATTTATAATAAGCTGTCAGATCTGCATGGGAAGGTCTAGCCACTCTTGAAAGATTGTCGTAATCCTTGCTCTTTGTGTTCATGTTCCTTATTAAAAGGCAAAGTGGTGTTCCTGTAGTATAACCATTAAAAACTCCACTTAAGAACTCAACTTCATCAGCTTCATGTCTAGGTGTGGAAATCTTTCCATAGGCACGCCTCTGATTCATTCTATTATCAATATATTCTTTATCAATTTCAATGCCCGGCGCGATTCCATCTATCACAGCTCCGATAGCAGGACCATGGCTTTCGCCAAACAGAGTTACTGTTATTGCATTTCCAAAAGTATTCTTCATTTGAAAGCCTCCTCATAATCTGATAAAAGCTCTTCTTTAGTTGACTTCACGAATTCGTATATACCAATTTGTCTTACCCTTACGGTAACAACTGCATCTCCTTCTGATTTTTTATCATGCATAGCAGCATCAACAACCTCTCTGGAATCAGCATTGCAAGTAACCGGAAGATTTTCCTTTTCCAAAAGAGCTTTAATTCTATCCCTTACGGTTCCTTCCGTCATAGTAAGCATACCCAGAGCTACACATTCTCCATGCAGAAGATTAGTGGAACTTTCAATTCCGTGTCCTAGGGTATGACCAAAGTTGAGAACCTTTCTCAAACCTTGTTCTTTCTCATCCAGTTCCACTACTCTCGCTTTAATTTTCA
>CALZMV010000089.1 GCA_945788655.1 uncultured Clostridia bacterium
TCTCTTCTCCCTTGCATCCTGTTATCGAAAATGCCATTGTTCCGATAAGTGCTGCTAATAATAATTTCTTCATAATTACTCCTCTCTGAAAAAATTTATAGTATTTCCTGCGTTCGTACAGGAAATACCACAGTATTATATCAAATTTTCCATAATGACGAAACTATAACATTGCAATCCCGTCTATGGTGAAACTCCATTTTCCAGCATAAAATTAATACCCAGTTTATTTCTTGTATCATCATCCTGGAAATGCCACCATTCACTTGAAAGGCCATTAAAACCGCCCTCTTTCATATATTTTGCAAGAAGGTTTGCATTGTCATTATTATTTAAAATAACAGAATGGTAAGATAAATCATGTATGTTACTCTGCATTTTTAGATCTTCTCCTGTTTCAGGGTCACAAAGGGTTAGATCCAGGGCTATCCCTTTATTATGCGCACTTGACACCTGAGCAAGAAAGGCTCCGAGCTGATAACCTCCACCGGTTATTACCGCCTTATAGGTAAGGTCCTCACTGTTTGTTATTCCTTCATTTTCCGTGGGAAGATACAGAGTTCCAAGAACGGTTCCCGTCTCATCCATAACAGCACCGTTTTCTCCTATTAACGAACCAATAGGATATTCCGTAACGGTTCCTGCAGGAGCAATAATTGTTGTCAGATCGTTTAGTCGTATTGAGCCGTCATATGCCACCACAGATCCAACAGGTGGATAAGTTTTTTTATTTAACAGAGCATTTCCTTCCTCATCAAACTCTACCATTTCAACTCCATTTTCATCTCTCTCCGGTACCTGACAGTCTATGTATGAATTTACGGTATCATATATATATCTTGTAGCAACATAAGGTCTGAATGCATCATATATTCGTAATTTGTATCCATCAGCTATTACTGTTTCGGCAACCGGCTGGAGTTTCTTTGCACAAGGGTAAAGGTATGGAACCAGGTATTCCCCGTCCCCCATATTTATATTTTCATATCCGGTTACCACGGTATCTGTAATCCCATACAAAATATAGTCATGTGCCATAAAGATAGAAGAATAGCTGTTAGTAATATTGTATTCAAGCAAATCCCCAAGATAGTCAGGCAGATTGATCAGACAGTACCCAGCATCTATCACCCCACTGTTCCCGGCAAAAACAACATTAAAATAATTATCTTGTTCAGCTTCAACAACCAAAGGGGTCCCTTTAGGCACCGTATCAATGACCAGCTCTTTGGCATTGGTTCCCGTTGGAATCTCGCTGTAAAGTTCAAGATTTTTCAAAGGCCAGATCAAAGCTCCAACTGGAGACACTCCCTCATCCCATTGGGAAATATTAATGGGAATGTCATCCTTTACATACTCTTTATTCGGAGTAAGTTTCTCTCCTACCACAACAACATTTGGAGCTTCTTTTTGAGGCTCTCCCGTATCAGCTTTCCTATTTTTATTAACTAAAATTTCCCATGCACAAAGCCCTCCCATCATCATGAAGGTACATAAAACAAGTATAAGAATTAACAAATAAAACTTATTCTTTCCCATAATAATCTCTAGAATACATCCTCATAAGTTACGGAACCATCCGACCAGACTATTTCATAATAACCCGTATCAGCACCGCAATCTTCATAAAAGGTTTTGCTTACAATTGTTTTCCCGCCATTACCGCTCTGTTTATTATTTTTTGCTACTGTTTCCTTCTCTTTTTGTTCTTTCTGCTCAAGCAGCAGACCTTCCTCTTCTAGGCGTTTTTCCTCTTCCTCTTTTAATCGTTTTTCCTCTTCCGCTTTGAGTCTTTCTGCTTCTTCCCAGGCCTTCTTTTCTTCGGCTTCAAGCCTTTCTTTTTCAAGTTTCTCAGCTTGTTTTATTTCCTCAAGTTTTCTGTCATAATCCGCATTTATTTTATCAGAACTATCCTCATCACAAAGAATTGTCATGCCATCTTTTTTTGTAACAAACACCTTAACATTAATATCGTCAGGATTCTCATCAAGGTATAATGTGTATTCTCTGTCATTTAATAGAAATGCTTCATAAACTGAGAACGTACCATCCACAGATACCAGAACAAAAACTCTGGATTCTGTTTCTACCGCATCCTCAGGTATCACACCATTAATAACAAGCAATCCGTTTTCCCGGTGAATATCAACATCAGAAGGGTAATCCGGATTATCAGCAAGCGCTTCAAAAACAAATGCAGCCTCCGATTCCTCCGACAGTGAATCTGCAATCATCAATGGAGCAACCTTTGATAGAGACTGAATATGTCTTTCAACCTTTTCCATAATAACAACATCCGCTCCAATATAACCCATATCCGACAAATCATAGGGTTCAAGTTTTGTAAAATATGATCTTTCAAACTCTTCTGACAAAAGATCAATAAGGGCATTTCCAAACGAGTCACGATACATAAGAAGTGCCCCCTCTCCTGCATCGGAGCTTGTAATTATCTCACTGTAGGTAACATCTTCTGTCTCGGAGTCCATAGCAAGCACATCCTCAAGGCTCTTTGTTATCTTTTCATTATCACAATAATTATATTTGTAGGTATATTTCCTATCATAAACATAGTCTGCTTCATTATTGGAATGAAGTGGATAAATCATCTGACTAAGATCTCCTGCCGCAGCTCCGCTTACAAGGTCCACCTCAAAACCGGTATAATCTTCGTGCTCCTTTGATGCTTTATTAAGAAGCTGATTATATCCCATTACAGCACCTTTTTTATTCCAGTGAGAATCCCCCTTAAGATACAGTGTCTCTGTACTATTCTCAAACAACTCAAATAAGTTTACATAATTCACGCTTTCATTATTCAGGTAGACCTCAAGTCTTTTTGCATCCTTCTCATTTGAAATTGTGGCTGAATACCGAATAGGCATGTTTTCTGGATAAATACTGTTCTTGTTAGGACATATTGTAAAAACAAATTCAGCACCTCTGTTTTTTACGTAATCCTGCATAAGAGCCACATTTCTTGCTATGCTGAAAAGAGTTCTTTCATTTGAAAGGTTATCACCCAAATAATCATCCAGTGTAGATGAATAATAGAGCCATCCGTCCCTGCCAATAATTACATCATCTTCCGGAGAAGTCATAAATATCCTGCCTCGGATTTGTGAATTTATGTCAACCATATGATTTCTAAAAGCGAACCTGTCCTCAAAATACAGGGATAGGTCCTCTAAATAATTCAGGTTAAGTCCCCTCTCGTTAATTATTTCAGGCATCTGTGAAAGTTTTTTATTTTCCGTGGTACTTTGCGTTGGAAAAACAAAGAACAGAAGAAATGGCACAGCCATAATCACAAATAATGATATAACATATATTTTCTTGACTAGATTCTCTTTCATTTAAACCTCAATATTCAAAATATAAAATGACCTGTAAAAATTTGCCTCCTGCCGGCACCTAAAATCTAAAGTAAATAAATGGATTATAGGTACTGCCTGCAAGAGAAACCATACATAATATGAGTAAAACTGAAGTAACAGCATATGTCCACATATTCTTTATATGAACAATTCCTGCTGATGCTATTATCGAAACTATTAAAGTAATAATAAACAAAATAGTAAACACACTTGAAAATGATGAAAGCTGGGCAGCATTCATAGAAAATCCAGTAAACATTATTCCAATCATGGTAAATGCCTGAGACACGCTATCGCTTCTAAAGAGCACAAAACCAACGCATACCACAACAAGCACGTATACCCTGGACAGCCATCCAAGTTTTTTTGAAAGCTTTGGGAAAAGAGTTTCCAGAGTTAAAAACAGTCCATGGTAGAGTCCCCATAAAATAAAGGTCCAGTTTGCACCATGCCAAAGACCGGTAAGAAAGAACACAAAGAGCCTGTTAATCCAGGTACGCGTCTTTCCTTTTCTGTTTCCTCCAAGGGGAATATAAACATATTCTCTAAACCAGTTAGTAAGGGAAATATGCCAGCGCCTCCAGAAATCCTGAATGCTTTTTGCAGTATATGGGTAATCAAAGTTTTCCTTAAAATGAAATCCAAACATTCTTCCAAGCCCGATTGCCATATCTGAATATCCGGAGAAATCAAAATAAATCTGAAGCATGTAACTTATTGCTCCAATCCAGACAAGACCTGCGCTTAACCTGTCATATTGCAGTCCATATACATAATCTGCGGTCTGACCAAGGGTATTTGCTATAAGTACTTTTTTAGAAAGACCTATAATAAATCTTTGTAGTCCTTCTGAAATATCATTAATATCTGTACTTCTTTCTTTTATCTCTTCATCAATGTCATGATATTTTACAATAGGTCCCGCAATGAGCTGTGGAAAAAAGGAAATATATAAGAGAATGTTGAAAAAGCTTTTTTCCGCATTCACACGATTCATGTACACATCCACAACATATGAAAGAGCCTGGAATGTAAAGAATGAAATGCCAACCGGCAATGTAATTTCCGGCTCCGGAATATTAACTCCCGGCAAAATATTAATGGTAGAAATAAGCATTCCAAGATACTTGAAGATACACAGAATACCTAAATCAGCAATAAGTGTAACCACAAGTTTAAACTTTGTTTTATTCTTTTCAATCTGCAATGCCATGAAATAATTGATATATGAGCATAAGAGCATAAGCAGAACATAAACAGGTTCTCCGTATGCATAGAAAAGAATACTTGCAATAATAAGTAATGCATTTTTAATTTTAATATCCTTCGTCATGCCATATGAAGCTATCACAATCGGAAGAAAAACACATAGAAATGTTATGGACGAAAATACCATAATATTACCCCTCATAATAATTATAGTAGTGCAGTATCCCCGATAATGCACCATTTATTCAATTTAAGGCAATGCACAAAATACATTGCCTTAAAAAATCCTTAGAAATTAACAGGTAAATAGCCCTGAGTCACTAGTGGTTGAATTGGGTACTGCTCGTAAGGAATTAGGAAGAAATCATATTTGCTTTTCTTCGCATCCTGCATTTCACAATCACATGTAAACCACATTCCATTTAAATTTATTTCTGTCCATGAATGTGGTGTAAGTCCGCCTCTCGCTGAATGAATCTGACCATAAACTATTCTTGAATCGTATCCTGCTGCCTTTAATAAATATGCAAATGCCGCAGCGTATCGATAACAGTTTCCCTGACCTGTAGTCAGTGCCTCATATGCATATGCGGGTCCCCAGTTACCGGTTGGAGTTGTATAATCTCTCTTATATTCAGTTGCATTAATCATATAATCGAAAAGTGATCTGATTTTTTCAATATCTGTTTTTTCAGAAGAGGCTACCGGGCCCGCAATCTGTGCACAAAGTGAAGTAAAATCCCCTGTTGCCCCTAGTGCCGCAGTCGCTGTGGTCTGTGCTGTAGCTGCCGCCTGTTGAAGAGCAATAATTTTGTTTGTCTGTTCAACCGCCTCCTGATAAGTAATCAAGCCGGTAGGTCCCACTGTAAAGATTCCCACTGTAGTGTTAGTTGCAATAACACCATTATTATATACATAATAATATCCTTCAGGCCGTGCAACCCAGCCTTCTGCCTTTACCGCCTTTGGAGCAGCCAGCACAAATAAGCCAATAACCGCAAGTGTCATCGCCAACTTTCCAAATTTTCTCATCCCAATTCTCCTTTTTCTTATATCTCTATTCTGCCGGTGGCCACTTTACTGCCTGTTTTCTTAAAGCGTCAATCCACATCG
>CALZMV010000090.1 GCA_945788655.1 uncultured Clostridia bacterium
CTCGCGACCCTCGCCTTGGCAAGGCGATGCTCTACCCCTGAGCCACTTCCGCACATGATGATTTTTATTCAAAAATGAAAACTGGTGGAGGGAGATGGATTCGAACCATCGAAAGCTCAGCTAACGGATTTACAGTCCGCCCCCTTTGGCCACTCGGGAATCCCTCGATACATTGGAGCTGGTGGAGGGAATCGAACCCCCAACCTGCTGATTACAAATCAGCTGCTCTACCGTTGAGCCACACCAGCATGTGAAGTTGTTTGAAAAATTGGCGACCTGGAACGGGCTCGAACCGTCGACCTCCAGCGTGACAGGCTGGCATTCTAACCAACTGAACTACCAGGCCATGTATGGTGGGCGCAATAGGGCTCGAACCTATGACCCCCTGCTTGTAAGGCAGGTGCTCTCCCAGCTGAGCTATGCGCCCTCGCATCCAAATCGCTCGGCACATTTATTTATTATACACAAGCAAGACTGGAATGTCAAGTACTTTTTCAAACTTTTTTCAAGTTGTATTAGCGTTTTCGTTTCATCGTTTCTCTCGCGAACACAACATATAGTATCACATCTGCAAAAGTTTGTCAACACATTTTTCAAAGTATTTTAACTTTTGTCAGGATGCTGTCCTTAAGGAGAAACATCTTTTCTTCTCGCGACAGCTTGTTTATAATAGCATCTTTAACTACTTCTGTCAACACTTATTTACAACTTTTTTCTAACAATTCTAACATCTTCCTGTTCGAGTATAGCCTTTCCACCGGTAAGATTGTTCATAATCCCCTGCAATTCTAAAGTTTTCTCAGGTTCACATGTTAAAACCGCTTCAACAACATCAGTGTAGATAATATCCGCAATTTCAAACATTTCTCCTGCAAGGTTCTGCAGCTTTGATAAATAAGTATAATCAAATTTATATGTAAGGCAACTTTGCTGACATACTTCACAAATTCCTGCAGCTTCAATTCCAAGTTTTGCACTTGAAGTATATGCTCTTGATAGACCTCCAGTGCCAAGCTTTATTCCTCCGAAATATCTGGTTACAACTATTACTACATTTGTAATCCCAGCATTCACAAGCATTTTTACCATTGGTGCTCCGGATGTGCCCTGTGGCTCCCCATCGTCAGATGCCCACTGAACCTGCATTTTATCACCGATAACCATCGCAGGTACATTGTGGGTGGCATCACGATGTTTTTTTCTTATATAAGCGATAAATTCATCTGCTTCTTCTTTTGAATCCACAGGTTTGATGTAAGTAATAAACCTTGATCGCTCAATTATCTGCTCAGCTTCCGCCTCTTTTTGTACTGTATTATATAACTTCATACTTCTTAAACCTTTGATAATCCGAATTTTTTATGGATACGCTGAAGAAAGTTCCGTTTTCTTTATAATCCATAACATTTACAGTAGCCTCACTGCACAGATATGAAGAAATATCTCCCCTGTCATACGGAATTAGAAATTGAGCATTTACGTAATCTCCAAATATTTTTTCTTCAATTTTGGCAATAAGACCATCAATATTAATATCCTTCTTTGCTGAAATTTCTATATAATCATATCCTGATTCCGGCAAAATTTCTTCATGAGGCAAATCTATCTTATTATATACCATAAGCTTTTCTTTATTGCCTGCACCTATTTCATTCATTACTTTATTTGTAACACCTATGTGGAAATCATGATTCTCATATGAGGAATCCACTACGTGAAGAAGCAAATCTGCAAACGTTACTTCCTCAAGTGTCGCTTTGAAGGCCTCTACCAGTGAATGTGGCAGTTTGCTGACAAAGCCTACGGTATCTATAAGTATAAACTGCCTGCCATTTTCCAATGTTACATTTCGCTGTTGAGTGTCTAAGGTGGCAAATAGCATATTTTTTTCAAATACTGTTTTTTCTTCCTTGTCAGTCTTTGAAAGAAGTCTGTTCATCAAAGCCGATTTACCTGAGTTTGTATATCCAACAAGCGCAACTATAGGAATCTCGCTCTTTTCTCTTTTAGCTCTCTGAACGTTTCTTGTGTTCTTTAGCTGGGATAATTCAGACTTGATATCATACATTCTTCGCTCGATGTGTCTTCTGTCTGTCTCAAGCTTTTTTTCGCCGGGTCCCCTTGTTCCTATTCCACCGCCAAGGCGTGACAAAGAATTACCGAAGCCTGTCAGTCTTGGTATTCTATACTGTAGCTGTGCAAGCTCCACCTGAAGCTTGCCTTCTTTTGAAGTTGCCCTAGAAGCAAAAATATCCAAAATCAGAATGGTTCTGTCAATTACCCTTACGCCCAATGCATCCTCAAGGTTTCTGAGCTGCATTCCTGTGAGCTCATCGTTAAAAACAACCATGTCTGCTTCCATGTTTCGAACCAGTTCAGCAAGCTCCTCCACCTTGCCTTTGCCAATATAAGTTGCAGTATTTGGTCTCTCCATGTTTTGCACCATTTGTCCAAGAACATCGGCACCAGCCGCTTCACAAAGACCTTTTAGCTCTGCCATGGAATATGAAATATCTTCTTTTCTCTGAAGGCCAACAGTTATAGCCTTATAGTCATCCTCTCTGATGACTTCATTGTTATCATTAAATCTAAGCATGTTCTTATTTTATCATATTATTTATTCAATTGCATCTAAAATACTTTCTTCAGGCACCATAACATAATTATCTGGAACTTTTCCAACAATCACTGCTTCTGCTATAAGAATTTTCCTGTTAATTTCTGCTTCTCTATCGGTAAAAGGTGCAACAATATGTATCCTGCTCGTAACCGTACAATATACATGATACCTTGTCTGATTGATACCTTCTGTCTCAAGATCCGTCTCACACTGAAATTTTGTCAGACTCACGGGATGAACCCTTACCTTAAAATAAAAAGGTAGCTGCGACACAATTCTGTTGCCTGTCAAATGGCCATAATTTACTTTTATCTCTAAAATGTCATCTAGACTGTATTTTTCCTCAACGCTTCTGGAAAATGACAGCAGAAGCTTGTTTATTACCCTTGAATTTGCTTCAAGGTACTGAATATTCCCATCAGCATCTCTTTCTACCTTAATCAGATTTTCACCAAACTCATCATTGTAAAAACCAGCTTCAACGCTTTCATTTATCTTCGTTGCCACTGCATTGACTGCAACCTGTTCAGCAGTCTTTTCAATATTCTCTCCAAAAGTATCCTTTATTATCAGGATGCAGCCGATTATAATTAGAAAAAGACCTGTAAGTATCATCATGATTTTTCGCAAAAAAACACCCCTTTAACATCTTATGATGACTTAAAGGGGTCTGTTAATAATTATGACAAATTTACTATTTTTTTACGGAAATATGGATTTAATATCTTTATTCTGGTCCCTTTCATTCCAAGGGAACGAGATTGAATAATGCCTGCACTCTCAAGCTTTCTCAGTGCATTAACGATTACTGAATTGGTGATTTCATTTTTTCCGGCCACCTTACTTACCACAAGAAGACCTTCATCTCCTTCAAACTCTGAAAAAATCTTATCGAGAGCTTCTTTTTCCGTATAGGAAAGCTTTTCAATGGCCATATCTACAGCCAGAATAAGCCTTTTTTCTTCTTCCATTGCTAAATTCATGTTTCGTTTTATCTCAATTCCAACGACAGTAGCACCATATTCACACAGGGCAATATCCACTTCGTCAAAACTTTCCTCATATCTGGCAATAATGAGGGTCCCCATCCTTTCCCCTCCGCATAAACTTGGTATTATACAATGGTATTTTTCTGCCATGCCGTAATTATCGCCTAGAATCTCCAGAACCTGTTCTCCACGAAGGTTAACTATAGTCTCAGAAAATGAAATAAATGAATTGTTATCACTTTCAGTAATGCGTTGCTGTCCGTGCTCATCTAAAACAGTAGAGTTGTCTTCTTCGTTGGTGTAACCAGCTCCAAGGACTTTTCCGGTCTTATCGGTAATGAGAACATTTGCATTTATCACTTCACTGAGAATTACACATAAATCATTATAAGAAAGGCTACCCGTGGTGCTTTCACTTAAAACCCAGTTCAGTCTTCTTATTTTGTCAAGAATGTGCCCTTTCATTGTTTTGTCACCTCAAAGTTAAATTATAAGATAAATCTGTCTAAATCTTCTTCGTGGATGGTTTCTTTAAATCTTTCTTTTACATAATCTTTATCTATGATAATTTTTTCATCTTCCATTTCTGGAATATCGAAAGATATATCCTCCAGCAACTTTTCCAAGATGGTATGCAGTCTTCTAGCTCCAATATTCTCTGTCTGTTCGTTCATAAGGAATGAAATATTAGCTATTTCATCAATTGCATCATCTGTAAATTCCACTTCAACACCTTCTGTCTCAAGAAGAGCCTTATGCTGCTTTATAAGAGCATTCTGAGGTACAGTAAGAATATTAACAAAATCTTCCTTTAATAAATTCTGCAGTTCAACTCTTATTGGGAAACGACCCTGAAGTTCAGGTATCAGATCTGTAGGTTTTGCAGTGTGGAAAGCTCCTGCACCAATAAATAAAATGTGGTCTGTTTTTACAGGACCATATTTTGTATTGATGACGCTTCCTTCTACGATAGGTAGAATATCTCTCTGGACTCCTTCTCTTGAAACATCTGCTCCTGATGTCATTCTGGAACCTGATGCAATCTTATCGATTTCATCAATAAATATTATACCATTCTGTTCGGCATTTTCGATAGCTTCATCGGTAACAAGATCCATATCGATTAGCTTCTGAGCTTCCTGTTCTCTTAATATTTTACGAGCATCCTTTACCTTGCAGTTTTTCTTTTTTGTCTTCTCAGGCATCATGCTGCCGAATATGTTTCCTATGGCAATGGACATACCTTCGTTTGACATATCAAGCTGATTGCCCTTTGGAGTATCGATAACCTCAATTTCTATGAACTGTTCTTCAAGGAGACCATCTCTAAGCTGCTGCAAAACCTGTTCTCTCGCCATTTCAACATCCATATCCTCTTTTGTTGGCGCAGCTTCCTTTGATGCCTGGCTTTCAAGATACTGCTGTTTCTGACTCTGGTATCCGCCACTGTTCATTATGAAATCAAATGGGTTTTTAGTGTTTGTCTGAGTTTTCTTCTTCTTTCCGGGAATAATTGCTTCAACAATCTTTTCTTCAACAATCTTATCAGCAATATAGTACTTCTCTTCAAGCTTGCTCTGCTTAGTTACTCTCATGGAAGCTTCAACAAGGTCCCTGACCATTGAATCTACGTCCCTGCCAACGTATCCTACTTCTGTAAATTTAGTAGCCTCAACCTTTACAAAAGGGGCATCCATTAGCTTCGCAAGTCTTCTTGCAATCTCAGTCTTACCACATCCTGTAGGACCCATCATAAGGATGTTCTTAGGAGTTATTTCTTCCCTCATTTCTTCGGAAAGCAAACTTCTTCTGTATCTGTTACGAAGGGCAATTGCAACGGATTTTTTTGCCTCAGTCTGTCCTATAATATACTTGTCCAGTTCCGCTACAATTTCCTTCGGTGTCATGCTATATACTTTATTAGCCATCACTTTTCCCCCTATTAAAGTTTTTCAACAGAAATATGATCATTAGTATAAACGCAGATTGATGCTGCTATTTGTAATGATTTTCTTACGATTTCTTCCGCTGTTAAATCAGTATTATTGTATA
>CALZMV010000091.1 GCA_945788655.1 uncultured Clostridia bacterium
CGGATGTACTTTCGAAGACAGAAGCAAGATCGTTTACATCGACGAATTAGACGATGATAACGTAAATGCAAGACTTGAAAAGGTTGCTAAGTACAGAACTGGCGAAGTTATCACTCCAGAAGTTGAATGGTGTGGTGACAGAGTTATCATGTTAACTATGATGCTTCCTACAAACAAGAGAGTTGCAGAAGCAGCAGCTGTTGAATTAGGTAAGAAGTTAGGCTTAGTAGATCCAGAAGTTATCTCTGCAGAAGTAATGCAGGATGCTGAAGGTACAAGAATCGAATTAAAGGGTAGAGTTGACTTCGATATCGACTTAACTACTCTTGTTATTCCACCAGAACCACACTACTTATCAGACAAAGAATTATATGAAGAATTCGAAGGTCATGAACACATGAAGGTAGTTTGCGGTACTGTTGGAGAAGACGAACACTCCGTAGGTATGAGAGAAATCATCAATATCAAGCACGGTGGTATCGAAAAGTGGGGTATCGAATGTATCTACTTAGGAACTTCCGTACCGGTTGAAAAGATGGTTGACGCTTGTATCGAAGAAAACGCTGAAGCTATCCTTGCATCAACAATCATCTCTCATGACAACGTTCACTACAAGAACATGAAGAGAATTCACGAATTAGCAGTTGAAAAGGGTATCAGAGACAAGATTATCATCTGTGCAGGTGGTACTCAGGTTATCCCTGAAGAAGCTGTTAAGACAGGTATCGATATGGGATTCGGTAGAAACTCACACGGTATCGATGTTGCTACATTCTTAGCAGAAGAAAGACAGAGAAGAAGAGGCGAAAAATAGTCGAGTCCCCAAATCTCGCAAAGAATAGCCAATATTCTGGTCTTTTTGAGGGGCTGGGCATATGCCCGGCCCTTTTTTTACAAAGCAATCAAACTGCAAAAAGCAGAGGAGCATATTAAATATGTTGAAAAAAGCACAACCCATTGATAAAGATGCTTGGGTAAAACTCAACAGAGCGTTCATGGAATTTGAAATTCAGGACGATAATCTCTGGAACAATATTGACAAGACTAGAGACGAAGAACTGGGCAAGGTCTTTGACGAAGCACTTGAAACGCCTAAACTAATTACTATTTTTATGATAGAGGATCAAGGGGAAATTGTTGGATTTACAAATCTAATGACAATTTATAGTGTATGGTCGAAAGGTCTGGCGTTGATTATAGACGACCTTTACATTGACGAAGGAAGTCGTGGTAAAGGTTTAGGAAAACAGACAATGGAAGAAATAGAAAATTACGCAAGAAGTAATGGCTATAAGAGATTGCAGTTTCAGTCCGAAGAAACAAATCCAAAGGCTAAAGCCTTTTACACCAAAATAGGATATACACCGGCAGCCATGAGCTTTTATATGCGATATTTATAGAAAAACAGAAAGGAAAAGATAAACATGAAAGTAGATGTATTGGTAGCTGAAATAGGCTCAACTACAACCGTAGTTAATGCCTTTAAAGATCTTGATACAGACAATCCCGTATTCTGGGCACAGGGTCAGGCACCTACTTCAGTTCTTGAAGGAGATGTTAGAATAGGCCTTAATGGAGCCATTGATGACCTGTGCAAAAAAATGGGCATCGATAGCCTGGAATATGATCAGATGCTTGCAACATCATCTGCAGCAGGTGGATTAAAGATGACAGTGCACGGACTGGTATATGACATGACTGCAAAAGCTGCTAAGGAAGCGGCTCTTGGTGCAGGCGGAATCATCCATGACATTACTGTAGGCAGATTGAGAAGAACAGACCTTGCAAGAATCAAAGAAATAAATCCAAATCTTATTTTAATTGCCGGCGGTGTAGACTTTGGTGAAAGAGATACTGCTATCTACAATGCTGAGATGATTAGAAGCATGGGATTAAAAACACCTGTTGTATACGCAGGAAACATTGAAAATCAGGACGAAATGAAGCTCATCTTTGATGAAGAAAGCGGACAGTACTTATACTTGGTAGACAATGTTTATCCTAAAATAGATACACTAAACGTAGAACCTTGCAGAAAGGTTATCCAGGACGCCTTTGAGGATCACATCACCCATGCACCTGGAATGGAACATGTTAGAGACCTTGTAACAGGACCGATAATCCCTACACCGGGAGCAGTAATGGAATGTACAAAGCTTTTATATGACTGTCTTGGAGATGTAATGGTAATCGACGTAGGTGGTGCAACTACAGACGTACATGCAGTTACAGAAGATTCTGATGCAGTAGCAAGAATTCTGACAGCACCTGAACCTAAGGCAAAGAGAACCGTAGAAGGTGACCTTGGTGTATACGTAAACAGAATGAAGGTAATAGAATCCATAGGTGAAGAAAAGCTTAGAAAGGAATGCGATGAAAAGCTTCATATCGATTTAGATAAGACTTTAGAAACCTATGTTGCAATACCTAAAAATGAAGATGAATTCAAGCTTGTAGAAAGACTTACAGAAGAAGCCACATTGAGAGCTGTAGAAAGACACGCAGGAACAATCAGATATGTATACGGCCCTTCCGGAAGACAAACATTGGCAGAGGGCAAGGACCTTACCCAGATTAAGTACATCGTAGGTACAGGTGGTGCTCTAACAAGACTTCCGCATAGAGTAGAAATCATGTCAAAGATTCCAAAAGATAACGAAACTGGAATGAAGCTGTACCCAAGTGATGCAGTTCAGATTCTTGTGGATAACGACTACATCATGGCATCAATAGGTGTTTTATCAAAAACTCACAGACAGGGCGCAATAAAGCTGCTTGCCAAGAGCCTTGGTGTAGAACTTAAGGAAAAAGACCACGAAGCAAACAAGGCAAAATTCATAGAGGAACTTCAGAGAATGAACGCTGTTGCGAAAGCTAAGGAAGAAGAACAAGCACAGCATATTGCTGAGATGGAAGCTATGGGCTATGATATGTCAGAATATAAGAATCCTGAAAAGATTGGTGGTGCAACAAAGGAAGAAGTTGAAGCTGCTAAGAGGGAAGCATTAATGAATGACAGAACTGTTATGAAGGCGTCAGATTTTATCGATAAATCAGATAAGAATCCTGATGAATATAATAACCATGTAATGCGTGCTTGTGGAGAAGTTGACGGAAGAAAGCCTACATGCAACAGAGACTGTGACCACTGCATGAGAAAACATTGTCCGTATCGTAAGAAATAGTCATAGTTTTTTGAAAATTAAAGGAGGATATATTATGTACCCTAGACTGGTGATTGATTTACCAAAATTAAAAAGTAATTTAGATGCAGTTGCAAAGATAACAAAGGAAGAAGGCGGCTGCTCACTTATGATTGTTACAAAGGGACTTTGTGCAGATCCTGAAATGGCAAAATTAGTGGCAACACACCCTGCAGTTGACTATGTTGCAGATTCAAGAGTAAAAAACATCAAGACATATGCAGACATCGTGAGAGAAAACGGCAAAAAGACAACTCTTTTAAGAATTCCTATGCACGACGAAGTGGCAGATGTTGCAAAGTATGTTGACTTAAGTTTCAACTCAGAACTTTCCACCATTAAGATGCTCAACGAAGAAGCGAAGAAGCTTGGGGTTGTTCACAATATTCTTCTTATGATCGACCTTGGTGACCTGAGAGAAGGTATCTTCTACCAGAACGAAGATGTAATCTTTGAAACCGTTGAAGAAATTTTAAAGCTTGAAAACATCAAGCTTCACGGAATTGGCGTTAACTTGACTTGCTATGGTGCAATTATTCCTAAGAACGATAACTTATCACTTCTTACTGATATTGCAGCTAAGATCGAAGCTAAATTTGATATCAAGCTTGAAATGGTATCCGGTGGTAACTCCAGCTCAATTTACTTAGTAGGTAAGGGAGAACTTCCTAAGGGAATAAACAACCTGAGATTAGGAGAATCCTTCCTTTTAGGTAACGATACAGCTTATGGAGCTAAGCTTCCTGGAACTACAAGCGATGCATTAGTTTTAGAAGCACAGATTGTTGAGCTAAAGGAAAAACCATCTCTTCCAATAGGCGAAGTTGGTAAAGATGCCTTTGGCCAGGTACCGGTTTATGAAGACAGAGGCATTATTAAGAGAGCAATCATTGCAGTAGGTAAGCAGGATGTGGATATCGATAGCATGGAGCCAATGGATGAAAAGGTTGATGTACTAGGAGGAAGTTCCGACCACATAATTCTTGATGTGACTAAGTCCGATACTGAATACAAGGTTGGCGACGTAGTTAGATTTACTCTTGGATACGGCGGAATGCTGAAGACAGCAACAAGCGCATACGTGGAAAGAGGATATATTAAATAAGAAATATTATATCAATGAAAAATAAGATATAACTAAGAAAGAGCAATACAAGGGAGATAAAATCCCAAGAGTATTGCTCTTTTGCTGTCTAAGATATCGCTTGTTAAATAAAATTGCTACCACTTGTTATGTACTTTTTCGGCGAAACCAAGAAAATCTTTGATTTCTACAATATTACCATCATCGAGAGTTGCCTTGCCTGTAAATTTTCCAAAAACCTGATGCTGATCAGAACATAGAACCTTAAAATCAGTAAGAGCAGCTCTATCCATGATAGGGAGAAAATCCATTTCAAAACGACCATCGTCACTGGTAAAGGTCCATGGACTCATATAGTCCTCTGTTAAATCAGCAGTTGTTGCCTCTACACCACTAGCGCCACAGCAGCCACCACGGGTCTTATATTTTTTGTTGACCATAGGGATGTTGAATGTGACCTGGCTAAGTTTGTGGGCTTTGCCGTTATAGAAAAGCATGTTTTCACTGGCAGAGGAGGTGTCTCCGAAGCCATATCCGATATTAAATCCAAAAGGCACACCATCAACTTTGCCTGAAGCACTGCCCCAATACCATGTATTTTCGTAGGTCCATACGCCGCGACCCCAATCTAAAACGCCAAAGGAAGCCCCTTCAGGAAATTCAAATTTTTCATCGCCAAAGGTTGCCCAGCCGGTTGCAGGCATGCAGTTAATCTTCTGATTATAATAGAAGGCAGTTTCTTTTTCTTTCCACGGCGTAACTATGACCATGGATTCAGTTTCCGGACATTCAAGACGGATTTCTCCTTTAATATCATTACCATCTTTGAAGTTTTTCATGTAAAACTGAAGGATTCTGTGATCTCCATTGTGGATAAACTTCATGTAGTGATTTTTATCTGAACTGATAACATTTCCTTCCTTACTTGACTCAGGCATGTTAAGCTTACCCATAGGCATTATAGACATTGGTCCTGCAGTATGCTGCCATCCTGTTTTAAAGTTTAAAAGTGAAATGCTGTCTAAGCCCATGTAGGCATTGTCAGCTACGGTGAGGGCAACGGCAAAGTCGTCGCATGTGATAAGGTAGTAATCCCATTCCTTTAGGCGAAGCTTTCCTCCTTTATGTTTGGTTTTGTCATAATCCATAAGAAGACCCTTTGTATAGCCGGGTTCAATTAAACAGCCATTTTCATCTAAAAGCGCGTGCCTTGTTTTTATTTCATGC
>CALZMV010000092.1 GCA_945788655.1 uncultured Clostridia bacterium
GAAATATTATCGATTATGAACCCTGCCATATTCACAGGATCTTTTGCAGATGAATATGGAGGTGCATAGGCCAGCTCAAGATCCTTAAGTTCTGTTGCTTTCATTCCTCCGTGAATAGCTGTTGCCAGAACATCGATTCTCTTATCAACGCCTTTATATCCCACAATCTGAGCACCAAGCAGGCGATATGTATTCTTCTCGAAAACAACTTTCATTGTCATTATTTTACCACCGGGATAATATCCGGCATTGCTCATAGGCGATAGAATTACCGTATCTATATCAAGTCCAGCCTTCAAAGCATTAGTCTCGTTGATTCCTGTGGTCGCTGCGGTCACATCAAAAACCTTAATAACAGAGCTGCCTTGACTTCCCATGTATATACTGTTTCCTCCACAGATATTATCTGCAATAATTCTACCCTGTTTGTTTGCCGGTCCTGCCAATGAAATCAGAGCATCCTGTCCGGTAACGTAATGTTTAACTTGAACCGCATCTCCTGCTGCAAAGATGTCAGGTACAGATGTTTCCATGCGGTCGTTTACCACAATACTATCTTTAATTCCAAGTTCCAGTCCTGCTTCTTTTGCAAGGTGCGTATCCGGAGTAACACCAATAGCCAGCACTACCATATCCGCATGTATTGGCTTCTCATCTTTCAAAAGAACGTCTACACCGCCGTTCTTTTCCTCAAAGCCCTCTACCGTATGTCCAAGGGCTAGCTTAACACCATGCTTTCTCATCTCTGCATGAATGAAGCAAGCCATATCAGAGTCGAAAGGATTCATTAGCTGTTTAGGTCGCTGCAGTATAGTCACATCCATTCCCAGCTCTCTTAAATTTTCTGCCAGCTCGATACCAATAAAACCGCCTCCTGCAATAACCACAGACTTAGGGTTATTCTCATTGATGTATTTTTTAATGCTCAAAGTATCTTCCACAGTCCTAAGGGTAAAAAGCTTTTCAATTCCAACTCCCGGAAGTTTTGGCTGCGTTGGCTTTGCTCCTGGAGAAAGAATCAGTTTATCATATGATTCCTCAAACTCTTCCCCTGTTTCCAGGTTCTTTACATGGATGGTTTTTTTGTCCGGGTGTATAGCAATTACTTCATGGTGCACCTTCATGTTTATTCTAAATCGCGAAAAAAAGCTTTCCGGTGTCTGAAGTGTCAGTTCTTCGGGATCTGTAATAACATCACCGATAAAATACGGCAAACCGCAGTTTGCATAGGAAATATATCCGCTTCTTTCAAATACAGTTATCTCTGCTTTTTCATCCAGTCTTCGAATACGTGCTGCCGCTGTCGCTCCACCTGCGACTCCTCCAATAATTAACACTTTCATTCTATCTTTCCACCTTTCCCGAGTAAGAAGAAATACCTCCAATATTGGTTACATTAGTATACCCCATACCTTTAAGCAAATTTACTGCCTGACCACTGCGAGAGCCCGAATAGCAATATACAAACAATGGTGTTTCCTTATTTGAAATTTCCAATAAAACCTTATCTATCGTCTGCAAAGATATATTAATGCTGTCGGGAATATGCCCCTGACGATATTCCTCCGCAGTTCTTACATCAAGTAAAACTGCTCCTTCTACTGCTTTGAAATCTAATAGTCCCTGATTGATATCTTTTTGTCTGAACAAATCAAAGAATCCCATTTTCCTGTCCTCCTATTCTTCTGAAACAGTCTCTCCCGTCCAATCGTTGATACCTCCAATTTCGACAATATTAGAGTAACCCAGTTCCACCAGCTTGGCTGAAGCCTGCTTGCTACGATTCCCACTTCGGCAATACACGAGAATCAGCTGCTCCTTGTCTGGCAACGACTCTATTTCCTCCGTTCCAATTTCCTCGTTTGGAATATTGATTGCGTTAGGAATATGCCTTTCTCGGAATTCACTTTCGGTACGCACATCAAGAATGATATAATCATTTTCTTCTTCCATTATTGAAGCGGCTTCTTTCATGCTGATCTGTCTGAAGTCGTTTCCCTTTTGGTCAGGAGCTGTGCATCCAGCTAAAAGAAAAACAAGCGATATAATTAAAATTATTTTTTTCATTTTTGTCTCCCTTTTATCGGCATATGTCATAAATATATTATACCACCTCTTTGATTTTTGTAAACAACCTCCATTATGTGCAAAAAGTTGTCCTTTGTAATAATTCTGTGTATAATTAAAAACACCGGCAATGATTTAAAGGAGGTAAGCGCATGGCTATGTGGAATCCCTGGAGAGGATGTAAAAAGATAAGCGAAGGTTGTCTACACTGCTACATCCACAAAGGCGATGCCAAACGCGGTGTCGATACAAACCTCATTGTTAAAACGAAGGACTTTGAAAAACCTATTGAACGTCTTAAAAATGGAAATTACAAAGTTAAATCCGGTATTGTCTACACTTGCTTTTCGACTGATTTTCTAATTGAGGAAGCCGATGAATGGAGAAATGATTGTTGGAAAATAATCGCAGAAAGACAGGACTGCACCTTTCTTTTCCTCACAAAAAGAATAGACAGATTTATTCGTTGCATTCCGGATGATTGGGGTGATGGCTACGAAAATGTAGTGGTCTGCTGCACAATTGAAAATCAGAGCAATGCAGATTATAAACTGGAAATCTTCAGCAGATTGCCCATTAAGCATAAATGCATAACGGCTCAGCCCCTTTTAGAAAGAGTTGATATAGAAAAATATCTCGATGATATCGAACTTGTGGTTGTTGGCGGCGAATCCGATTACAATGCGCGTCCACTGGATTTCTCCTGGGTTCTCGACATTCGCGATCAATGTATCAGAAAAAACGTTTCTTTCGAATTCCGCCAGTTAGGTACCAACTTTATAAAAGATGGCAAAGCCTATAGGTTAAAAACAAAGGACTTATGCAGCCAAGCAAGGAAAGCCGATATTAATTATTCTACAAAGAAGCTATGGTAATATGTGGTTTTATTCGTACAAAAATGCCCATCGACCTCTTTATAAAGGCCGATGGGCATCTGTTATTTAACATAATAAACGTAATTATCTTTTCTTGGAGCTGCTTCTGGTGCAGGTTCTTTGGCATATCCAATCACGCAATGGCCTATACCTTCGTAATCTCCTTCGATTCCAAGATTTTCTAAAATCTGCTTACCTAGCTCACCTTCAAACTCTTCCTTTGCCCTGTGAACCCAAAGGCTTCCAAGACCAAGGCTTGCTGCTGCATTCAGCATATTACCCATTACAAGGGAACCATCATATTTATAAGTTGCAACATTTTTGTCTGCAAGCACTATTATAATTACAGGTGCGCCATAGAATGGGTCAAAATCAACTCCCATAATTCTTGCATTTTCAGCAGAAAGCTTATCCCTAAGTTCTTTATTTGTCACTACAAGAATAATTGGGCTCTGCAATCCTCTTCCTGTTGCAGCATAGGTTCCTGCTTTTACTATAGCTTTAATCTCTTCATCAGATACCATCTTGTCGGTAATGAACTTTCTGCAGCTTCTTCTTGTTTCTAAAACTTTTAATGTTTCATTCATTCAAGTTTACCTCCGTCCTAATTATTAAACCCCAGCAGCCTTTAATCCCTTAGTTGATGCTAACACTTTACCATATTTAGAATCCTATGCGTCGTTTATTGTTATTATTGTCATCGCTGTTTTTAAAGAATTCTGCTTCTGCAGAAAGAACATCCTCTACGGTTATCAATGTCAGATCACTATCACTATACTCTGGCAAACCACTTATTCTATATGCCAGTTTAGAAATAACCTTTTCGTAGAAGTTTCTTACTTCTCTTCCGTTGCCAAAATGTTCAGTTTTGTTATTGTACATCATTTCAAAGATTCTATGTAATTCTGCCTTGGCATCATCAGATATTACATAATTCTTTGCCAGCTTTGTAAAGATTTCTTCCAGTTCGCTTGCCTGATAGTCATCAAAATGTATTTTTTTGGTGAATCTTGATTTTAGTCCTGGGTTACTGTCGATAAACTCCTGCATTTCATCAATATATCCGGCTACGATTACAACAAGGCTTTCTCTGTTGTCTTCCATCTCCTTCAGCAACGTATCGATGGCTTCCTGACCAAAGTCCTTCTCTCCCTTATTTGCCAGAGTATAGGCTTCATCTATGAACAGAACTCCACCCATAGCTCTGTCGATAACATCTTTTGTTTTTATAGCTGTCTGACCTATGTATTCTGCCACCAGCATGCTGCGGTCCACTTCGACACAATCAGGTGTTGATAAAAATCCTATCTCATTGTAGATTTCCCCGATAAGTCTTGCAACTGTAGTCTTACCTGTTCCAGGATTGCCTGTGAAAACCATGTGCATAGATACAGGTTCTGTCTTTATGTTTTTCATCTGGCACATCTTCTGATATTTTGCCAGACGTATTAATTCGTTGACCTGTTTCTTTACGTTTTCAAGACCAACCATTTCATTTAAGCGTTCCAATGCGCTGTTTTCTGCTTTTTTCTTTACATCGATGGCCGCCTCAACATCTTCTTTTGAAATATTATCGCTGTCCATGTCATTTTCGCCTGAAACTCTCACAACGTGCTTTGTAAGCACATCCTGATATAAATTACGAACGTCACGACCATTTCCAAATCTTGAGCCTTTAGTTCTGTATACTTTCTCAAAATGTCTGGACAATACTTCTTTTGCATCATCATCTACAGTGTATTCGTCTGATTCTGTCAATTTGTAGAAGATGTTGCAAAGTTGCTGAGCATTATAGTCCTCGAAATGAAGAACCTTTTTGAAACGTGATTTAAGTCCCGGATTACTGTTGATAAACTGACTCATTTCTTCAGTATACCCAGCCACAATAACCATCAATCTGTCTCGGTAATCTTCCATTGCTTTAAGCAATGTATCGATGGCTTCCTGTCCGTAATCGTTTCCTGAGCCTTTCTTTACCAGTGTGTATGCTTCATCAATAAAGAGAACTCCACCTAAGGCCTCTTCTATCTTTTTCTTGGTTTTTCCTGCTGTCTGTCCAATATATTCGGCAACAAGATCAGAACGGTCAACCTCTACAATATCCGGTTTTTCAAGCAGTCCCAGCTGATGATACATTTTTGCAATAATTCTCGCAACTGTAGTCTTACCTGTTCCTGGATTACCTGTGAAAACCATGTGCATGGATACAGGTGATGTCTTTTTGTTTTGTTCTTTTCTCTTCTTCTGGTATTCAAGAAGCTGAACCATCTCCATAACATCCTGTTTCACATTATCAAGTCCAATAAGACCATTCAGTTCCTCTGCCGGCGAAATTGATGTCTGTGAAATTGGTGTCTGTGGAATTTCAGGATGATTATCAAGAGGTTTCTTAATTTCAGGATGCAGTTCAAGATATTTCTTTATTGCTTCGATATTTTCCAACGCCTTCTTGCTTCCCAAATCAGCCGCTTTCTGATAGCACTCCAAAGCCTTATACTTGTCCTGTACAACTCCAAATCCATTGCTGTAGCAAAGTC